>JAKSAU010001167.1 GCA_022361535.1 Desulfobacterales bacterium | reverse complement strand
CGTGTAGGGATCGGTGACAACTCCCTTGTCGGTTTCAATGTTTGAATCCTTTAGAAAATCAATGTTAGGCACCACACCTTTACCGATACAGACCATACCGCAGGGTAGTTCCAAACCATTATCCAGGGCAACTGCACACACGCCATTCGGATCGGCAAGAATGTTGGTTGCACTGGTGCCGGTTATGATTTCAAGACCTGCGCTATCCAGTGCATTGCGCACCAAAAAAGCATCTTCCGGATCCATAAGCTGGGATAAGACTTCAGGCGAATAGACTACCAGGGTCACTTTAAGCCCTTTTTCCAGCAAGGCAAAGGCGGCTTTCAGGTTTAAAATACCTCCACCCAGCATGACCACATGGTCGCAATCATCAGACCGTTGAGCCATTCCTTGTGCATCTGCAAGGGTTTTAAGACAGAATACCCCTTTGTTGTCCAGGCCCTCGATATTATCCGGTAAATATGGCCGGGACCCTGAAGCAAAAAGGATTTTATCGTAGTCTAGTATTTCTCCTTCAGCAGTGGCGACTGTTTTGTCATTAAGGTCTAAAGACGTGACAGGACTTTTTATTCGTACGTCAATATTGGATTGTGTAAAAATACCTGACCCATTCAGTTGAATATCCTTGCCGGACTTTTTTCCCGTGATCACATATGGGATCATGGGGCGAAAATAGGGCGGACAGGATTCGTTTGACAAGACTGTGATGAATGCACCCGGATCATTTTTCCTCACGGTATGGGCGCAAGCCATACCAGCGGCTGATGCACCCACTATCATATATGAGGTTCCCATGATTCTATCCCCCTTCCCCGGTCACCAGCTCCCTGGAAACGGCTTTGCGTTTTCTTTCGGAATGGGTTTCTATGGTTTCAAAGGACAGGGCGGCTGTTGGGCATGCAGATACGCAGGCCGGGATATCCAAATCCGGGCATCGGTCGCATCGATATGCTTTACCGGTAAGTTTTTCTCTTCCAATGACACCATAAGGACAGACCATTACACAGGTCCAGCAGCCAATGCACTTATCATTTTCAGTTATTACAGCCCCGGAGTCGGCCCTGGTGATGGCACCAGCAATACAGGCATTGACACATGGCGCATCTTCACAATGACGGCAGAGCACCGGCACCTTGTCTCCCGAATCCAGCCACTCCACATATACCCTTGATTTTGGGCCAGGTGATTCGAAAAGGGCTGTAAACAAGTTTTTTGTTTCAGAATGCTGAACAGCACAGGCCAGTTGGCAGGACCTGCAGCCGGTACATATTTGGGTTTTCACAAATATTTCTTTGAATGTCGACATGGCAGTTCCTTTCCTTATTCAAGCCCTAAGCCTTTGCGGCGTTCTTCAATAGCT
>JAKSAU010000271.1 GCA_022361535.1 Desulfobacterales bacterium | reverse complement strand
GCCAAGACCATTTCCTCCCGCAGGGGAAGCCTGGTCTCTATGAATCGGTCGGCCGCGGCATCGTATCCCACGATCCGCTCCGCCGTTACCATGAGCGCAATCCGCTGGGACAGGAACGCATCAGCCGTGTCAGCCTCATCCCGCCTCAGGGGCAATGCCTGCCAGGAAGCAGCGGTAAAAGAGATGACCAGGAAACGTGCGTCGGTTAAAAAGGCCCCCAGATAGCCACGTGCATCCTGCCAAAACACCGCCTCGTTTCGCCTGAGCTTGCGGGAGACGGAATTGCTCCCCTCGATGACGGCGATCACCCTGCCGTCGGATTCATAAACGTCGATTTTATCCTCGATGTTTTCATCAGCGTGGACCCAGCCGGCGAATACAAAAACGGCAAACCAGGCCAGGGCACATCGGATAAATCTAAATCGTCGCATAGCGGTCCTCCCTTGACGCATTAACGGTATTCGGATGCAACGTCATAACGAAATTGCCCCGGTCCGCGGGGCTATCCCAGCTTCTTGAGGATCTCCTTAACCTGGTTGCCGTCGGCCAGCTTTCCAAAATGCTTCATGACGGTTCCCATGGCCTGCATGGGACTGTTGAGGGCGGCGAGGTCCACGTTGTCCCGGATCCACAGCCCGACCTCCTCAGGGGTGGCCATCCTGGGCAGGTAGCGGTTCAGCAGTTCCAGGTAATCCGAACTGGCCTCCTTTTTATGTTCGAGCACGGTTTTTTCCGATTTGACAAACTTGCGGATGATCCCCTGGATATCGTCGTCCGTGATCTCTTCCGGCGTCTTGACCCGGGTGGTCTTTTTGCCGCTCTCCAGGGTAATGGCAACGGTGAGATTGGGATAGGCCCCCGTGATCAGGCGCATGGTATCCCGCACCGCATTGTCCTTGCTCTTCATGGCAGTCTTCATGTCCTGCCGGATTTTATCGTAAAGGGAAATCCCCATGGCGGCATCCCAGCCGTAGTCGGTGTCTGTCACTGCCGTTCTCCTTTGCTTAGGCGGTTCTCAAAAGGCACTATAGCCCAGGATACCATGGCGGATCAAGGCCAAAAGGATTCCCTGACCACCATACGGTGCCACCTGCTGCGTTGCCTGC
>JAKSAU010000536.1 GCA_022361535.1 Desulfobacterales bacterium | reverse complement strand
TTTACCGCAGTATCCACTGAAGAATATGCCGTCATGATGATAACCGGCAGAGCCGGGTTATAGGTATTGATTTGTTCAAGTGCCTCCATGCCTGACATTTTCACCATCTTCATATCCATGAGCACAAGGTCAAATGGGGTGGTTTTCACCATTTCCACCCCCACATCCCCGTCATCAGCAATGTGCACTTTATATCCCCACCCCTTCATAAGGGTCTTAAGCATCATGGCATGGGCAGAGTCATCATCCACGACCAGTATTGCATTCGTACTCATTTATCAGTCCTCTTTTTCATCTCGAATATTATCTGAGCCGGCCAGATCCGTTGCGGGCAGCATCACAATAAAACGAGTGCCTTTGCCCGGCTCACTTTCAACACAGATCTCCCCTTTTAAATTTTCTACAATCCTGTGAACAATGGACAATCCTAAGCCTGTACCTTCTGGCCGTGTGGTAAAATAGGGGTCAAAAATCTCTTCCATGCTCTCAGGAGCGATCCCGCACCCGTTGTCCGAAACACTGATCTCAATACCGGTTGGCATATCGTCCACGCTCACTTGAATTTTTCCATTCTCTGTTATTGCATTAATCGCATTCATATACAGGTTGAGCAAAACCTGGGTGATCCGTTCCGGATCACTTAAAATGCGTTTACGCCCAGTCCGGGTTTGGACCTCTGCTTCAATGCCTTGTTTTTCAAGATCATGGGAAATCAGTTTTAAAGAATGACGGATAAGGGATTCAATTTCCACGGGTTTGATTTCCACGGCCATGGGTTTGGCAAACTCCAGAAGCTGGTTGATGGACCGGTTGATCCGTTCTACTTCCTGGACCATAATCCGGGCGGTGTCCACATCATCGGGTTCATTTTCATACCGCTTGGCAAAATATGTGGCAAACCCCTTGATGGAACTTAAAGGATTTCTTATTTCATGGGCCACACCGCCTGCCAGTTTCCCAATGGCAGCCAGTCTGCGGTTGGTCTCCACCTCTTTTTTCAATTCCTTGAGCTGGGTCAAATCCCGGAATAAGAATACAAAGCCTTGGGTTTCATCCTCTTCTCCCACAATGGATGATGCCGTCATATCAAGCCTAAGTTCTTTCTCATCATTGGGACGGAGTACCACTTCTTTAGATACAGGTTGCTGATTTCCTGCAATTTGTGAGGTTAACGCAACCATCTGAGGATACCCTGTGTCTGGAATATTACCCAGTATGTCTCTGGCAGCCTTATTGGCTGATGTTACATGAAACGCGGTATCCAGGGTCACCAACCCTGAGGGCATATTCTGAACCACATTGTCTGAAAACGCTTTGACCCTGTTCAAAGAAGCCTTGGCCGATCGATAAGCCTGGAATGCAAACAATGAAATGATACCTGCACACCCAAGTATAAAAAAGCCTACTCCACGGCCTATGATATTTCTGAA
>JAKSAU010000330.1 GCA_022361535.1 Desulfobacterales bacterium | reverse complement strand
GGAACGACTCCGGCCCGGTCCGAAAAACAGAAGCTTTGTCACTGGTTATTACACATTTTGAAAAAAAGGTGAGTAACCGGCTGGCTAAATCCAAATAAAAAGCACTTCGCCTCGGTAAAATACCGAGGCGAAGTGCTTTTTCACTTTTTTAACTCATCAATTTCTAAAAGTCTTTGAAATCATCATCTTCATCAAATGGGATAACCTGATCCGGTCTTACTTCGCCTTTAGATGCTTTTAATTGAGGTGCGGGTTTGGGCTGTGCAGGAGCGCTCAATGTCCTGGTTGGCGTATGCCCGATTTGCTGCTCGGTTTTTAAATCCCGTTTGCCGGTCACCATCTGTACCAGGTCTCCGACATAGTCTCTAAGCTGCTCTGCCTGGGCGTTAAGTTCTTCAGATGCAGATGCCGATTCTTCGGCATTCGCTGCATTTTGTTGAACCACACGGTCCATTTCTGAAATGGCAGTGTTAACCTGGTCAATCCCTTCGGACTGCTCTCTGGATGCTTCGGAGATTTCAGCTACCAGTTCGCCGACCTTGGAGGCGCTTTCCGTCACTTGGCCAAATGCCTCGTTGGTGGTGGAAACCAATTGCGATCCTTTTTCTACTTTCTGTACTGTGCTTTCAATCAGTTCGGATGTATTTTTAGCTGCATCTGCCGCCCGCATGGCAAGGTTACGAACTTCGTCAGCCACAACAGCAAATCCGGCACCTGCTTCTCCGGCTCTTGCTGCTTCGACCGCCGCGTTCAATGCCAGTAGGTTGGTCTGGAAAGCGATCTCATCAATGGTCTTGATGATCTTTGAGGTTTCTTCACTTGCCTGGGTGATGTCTTCCATGGACTGGGTCAGTTCAGACATGGTCTGGTGAGCAGTTTTAACGACACCGTTGGTCTCTTTCATCAGTCCATCTGCATGGATGGCGTTTTCTGCATTCTTTTTGGTCATGGAAGACATTTCTTCCATGGAAGATGAGGTCTCTTCAATGGATGCCGCCTGTTGAGACGCCCCTTCGGCCATGGATTGACTTGAAGAAGATACCTGGCCGGCT
>JAKSAU010001200.1 GCA_022361535.1 Desulfobacterales bacterium | reverse complement strand
GGGTGCGTCTTTCCACGTGAACCGGCCTTGCCGGAAGGTGTAAGATATTATGGCTCATTATGGTTCATGGTAGAACGGGGATCTGATTCCGCCGCGTCGGGTCGGGGGATTTTGCGCCAGTCGGTAATCAGCTCGAAGTTTCCGTTCACGATCCGTGTAAAATAAACACGGTCGAATCCCTGATGGTCCGTGGGGCTGAACGTCAGGGGGTTGGCGATCCCCAAATCGTAATTCCGGATCGATTCCAGCGCGTTTATAAACCCTTCCCGGTCAAGATGTCTGCCGGTTCTCCGCAGGCCCTCCACCAGCACCCTGGCATTGATATATCCCTCCATGCTGACAAAATTGGGACGGCTTTCGGGATAGTATTTTGCCAACAGCTCGGTATACTCCATGGCGCCCCCGAGCAGATTTCGAGTGATGGGCAGCTCCGGCGGCGGAACCACCTGCGTGACAATGACGCCATTGCCCTCGGGCCCGAGCCGGCGGGCCAGTTCGGCGGCTCCCACAAAGGAGACATTGTAAAAAATGGGTGCGTATCCCTGTTTTTTAGCTAGCTTGATGAACTTGGCGCATGGATCGTAAGTGCCGATCATGACCACCGCCTCGGCCCGGGACCCGGCAATTTTATCGACGCCCTCTTCCACATCGAGGGTTCCCCTCAGGTAGGTTCCCTTGGCCACCGGCACGAGCCCGTATCGTTTGAGCGCCAGCTCCGTACCCCGGAGTCCGTCGAATCCATACGCATCGTACTGGTAGAAAACGGCCACGCGCCGGACGCCCAGATCCGTCACCAGGTGCTGAATGGCCGCGTCCGTCTCCTGGTAATAGGAGGCCCGGATATTGATCAGATATCGGTTCAGTGGGGTGCGCAGGGCATTGGCGCCGGTGAACATGCCCACCAGGGGAATTCGGGCCTCCGTGACAATGGGGATGATTTTCACGGTGGTGGGCGTCCCCACGTAACAGAAAAGGGTGAACACCTTGTCCGTTATGATCAACTTCTGGGTGTTGGCCATGCATCGGGGGGGATCATAGCCGTCATCGTAGGCGATGACCCGGATCGTCCGGCCGTGCACGCCGCCCTTTTCGTTGATGTGGTTGATGTAGCTCATGGCGCCCTGAAGGGTCTGGGTTCCCAGATACCCGGCATGGCCGCCCAGCGCCAGGGAGGCGCCCACCCGGATCTCCGTGTCGGTGACGCCCATC
>JAKSAU010000735.1 GCA_022361535.1 Desulfobacterales bacterium | reverse complement strand
TGCTTATAAAACTTAGCGGTTAAATATACTTTTAGGACAGTCTTTTACTTTTGCCTGACTAATCTCAGAACAAGTTGATGGCTTTAATTGTATTTTTAAAAGATGAAATTAGTTGGAAACATTGAGGGAAATTGAAAACATAGAATACAACTGTGTTCAACAGTTTTTCATCGTATTCAAATGTGGTCATTAATTTCAGGTTATTGTCTATTAAATTAATAACAAATAAAATGAGTAACGAAATTAAGAATCTGGAACCCAAAGCCGTTTGGGAAAATTTTTACAGTCTGACACAAATTCCACGTCCGTCAAATCATGAGGCTCGAATTCAGGATTTTGTTTATGATTTCGGGAAAAACCTCGGATTGGAAACAATCAAAGATGAGGTTGGAAATATCATTATCAAGAAACCTGCTACTCCTGGTTACGAAGATTCTAAAGGGATAATTATGCAGGGACACCTGGATATGGTTCCTCAAAAAAACAGTGATAAAGAGCACGATTTTGAGAATGATCCTATTGAAGCTTATATTGATGGTGAATGGGTTACCGCTAATGGTACAACCCTGGGGGCAGATAACGGTATTGGTGTAGCTGCAGCAATGGCTGTTTTAGCTGCAAATGACATTGAGCATGGACCTGTAGAAGGACTTTTTACTGCAACCGAAGAGACAGGCATGGATGGCGCCGAAGGATTAAAAGCAGGAGTTGTCGACGGTGATATTTTACTGAATACAGATACTGAAGATGAAGGTACCTTTAGTGTGGGTTGTGCAGGTGGTGTTGATGTGATTGCATCATTCAAAGCAAAAAATGAAAAGACTGCGAAGAAAGGGATAGTTGCATTTAAAATGAGTATTACAGGCCTAAAAGGTGGTCACTCTGGCCTGGATATTAACCTTGGAAGAGGTAATGCCAACAAAATCTTCTTTCGCATTTTAAAGGTATTAAATAAGGAGTTTAAAGTTTCATTGGCAGATATTCAAGGAGGAAGCTTAAGAAATGCTATTCCCAGGGAAGCTTTTGGAGTACTGACAGTAAGAAGTAAATATGTAGCTGACCTGGGAAAAAGATTTGGTGAGCTTGTTGCTGAAATAAAAGCAGAATTTGTTCATGCTGAACCAAATTTATTAATAGATATCGAGGAAACTGAAAAGCCAAAAATAATTTTTAAAAAAGGTTTTCAAAAAAAATTGACAAATACTGTTTTGGCAGCACCCAATGGAGTTGTTCGTATGAGTGATACCATGGAAAATACAGTTGAAACCTCAACGAATATGGCAGTTGTTAAACTGAAAGGGAAAAAAATTGAAATAAGCTGTCTTGTGCGTAGCTTCTCTGAAACTGCTAAAATGGATTTGGCATCGAGGTTGGAATCTGTTTTCTGCTTAGGCGGTGCTAAAGTTACAATTCAAGGTAACTATCCGGGCTGGATTCCTAATATGGATTCACCTATTCTTGAGGTGATGAAAAAGCTTTATGCAGAAAAATATGGGAAAGAAGCAGAATTGTTAGCGATGCATGCAGGTTTGGAATGTGGCATTTTAGGTGCAACTTATCCCAACTGGGATATGATTTCATTTGGCCCAACTATTCGCTTCCCTCATTCACCGGATGAGAAAGTAAATATTGAAACAGTTCAAAAATTTTGGGATTTCTTACTTCTAACGCTGAAGAATATTCCGAAGAAATAAAGCTGATTATGCTATTGATAGCCTCACTTTAAGTGAGGCTATCAATAGCATATTTTTTACTCTACAATCAAACTCCTTTTTTCATCAAACTTCCAAAAAGGAGCCCAGGCAATTTCCCAATGTTGTCCATCGGGATCTGCAAAATAGCAATCGTAACCTCCCCAAAAAGTTTCCCGTGGCTCTACCAAAGAAGTAGCACCATTTTCAATGACCTGTTTGTATAGCCGATCAACAGCTTCTTTCGAATCTAAGTTAATCGCGAGGGCAACCGGGGAAATACCACTGTTATTATTGGGAAGTAATGCATCTTCAGCCAATTTATCCATCGGGTATAATCCAAATACAATTCCGCCATGATTGTAAAAAACAATTTTGTCATCGCTATCTTTTGTTGGTTCCCAACCCAGTGCATTGTTGTAAAAATCCCTTGATGTTTCAAGAGATTTAACGCCTGGTACTATATTTAAACGTGGCTTCATAAATATCTTTTTAATTTTAAAAATTGTTTCAATTCTTCTTTTCTTTCTTTTGTGAGCTGGTGCCAGCGTATGCCCTGAACTGCGCCTTCAAGAGCACAAAGCATATTGTCGCAGCCTGCCT
>JAKSAU010000754.1 GCA_022361535.1 Desulfobacterales bacterium | reverse complement strand
TGGTCAACACCATGGATGCCGGCAATATCAAGCGCTGCCTCTACCTGACCTTTCAGCTTCTGGAGATGGAGATCCCGGTGGTGCTGAACCTGAACATGATGGACTTAGCGGAAAACCGGGGGATGGCCATTGATGACAAAGCGCTCTCAAAATCCCTGGGCATCCCGGTGGTACCCACCTCCATGAAACAGGGCAAGGGCAAGAAACAGCTCCAGGAGGCCATCCTGAAGACCGGCAGTTCGGGCACAACTCTTACCCCGGCCCGCGTGGACTATACGTCCCTGACACCCCATATCCGCAAGACCCGTGACCTGATCGCACGGGAGACGGACCTGGATGACCGGTATCCCCGGCGGTGGCTGGCTATCAAGCTGATGGAAGGGGACGAGGCCGTTCGGGAGCTGGTCCGGGAAAAAACAGATGCCGCCGACCGGCTGCTGTCGGAAATCAACGGAATGCGCGCAGCGTTCGAAGCGTCCATGGACCTTTCGGCTGAAATGCATATCGCCAACTGCCGGTATTCGGCGGCCGACGCCATTGTAAAACCCTGCCTCCAACTGCCGGTTACCGCCAAAAGAACACTCACCGACCGCGTCGACACCGTGGTCTGCCACAAGCTGGCCGGCCCCGTTTTTATGGTGGGCGTGCTCTGGCTGCTCTACTACCTCTCCATCGTCCAGGGGTATAACCTGACCAACTACACCTGGCCGCTCCTGGCCAAATTCCGGAACCTTACAGCCGCGGTCATGCCGGATCCCGGGTTCATCGATGTACCCCTTATCCGGTCTTTCGCCCTCTGGCTGGTGGATTCGGTAAACGCCCTGCTCAACTATATCCCCATTTTCTTTATCCTTTTCGCCTTTATCGCGTTTCTGGAAGACTCCGGCTACATGCCCCGCATGGCCTTTATCATGGACCGCCTTTTCAGCCGGTACGGACTCCACGGCCAGTCCACCCTGCCCATGGTTCTGGGCGGCATTTACGTGGGCGGCTGCGCGGTTCCAGGGGTTATGTCCTGTAAGGGCATCCCGGACGAGCGTTCCCGTATGGCCACCATTCTGATCATCCCGCTGCTCAACTGCCTGGCAAAAGTTCCCCTTTACGTGCTGCTCATCAATATCTATTTTGCCACAAACAAGGGATGGGCCATGTTCTATATTTCCACCATCAGCCTGCTGCTGGTGCTTCCGGTATCCAAGCTGCTGACCCTGACGGTTCTCAAGGGTAAGGAGACCGCGCCGTTTGTGATGGAATTGCCGCCCTACCACCTGCCCACGGTACGGGGCGTCCTGGGCCGCGCCCTGGAGCGGGTCTGGATGTTCATCCGGAAAATTACCACCATTGTGGTGGCACTGGCCGTTGTCATTTTTATCCT
>JAKSAU010001220.1 GCA_022361535.1 Desulfobacterales bacterium | reverse complement strand
GGGTGATGACCCTGCACTCCTCGGCGCAGATGGCGGTGAACGCACCGGTAGCATCCCCCAGCAGTGCGGAAAGGCCAAATGTCTGGCCCGGGCAGATCTCGTCCAGGGTCAGGACCTTGCCGGTATCGGAGCGGCTGTTGAGGAAGATTTTCCCGGACACCAGCATATAGACCAGGTGCTGCTCCTGGTCCTGGCGCAGTAGTACCGTCTCCTCGTCAAAGGTTTCAAGCTGTGCCAGTTCGGCGATTTTTTCAAGTATCTCGTCGGCCAGGTCGGCCAGAAAATTAATCTGTTTCAGTATTTCCGTATCAACCATGGGTCCCCCTCTAATAAGCCGGCGTCAGTTTTTCGATGTCGTGGATGCTGTGTTTGAGTTCCGGGTGGTCATCCAGGGTTTTCATGATCATCCGGGCCCGTTCGTCCAGGTTTCGCTTGTACTGCCGGGATACTCCCGCCATCAGGTAATAGGCCAGCTCGTGGTTGGTTTCAAAGAGCTCCTTCATCCGGGGACCATAGAGGGTAATGGTCTCGCAGGGTTCCTCGCAGATGGCCGTATAGGAAGCGGTGGATCCCGCCAGCAGGGCGGAAGAGCCAAAGGAGCGGCCGGACTGGAGGTTGTCCAGGATCACGTCGATATCCTCGGTGAGCGCCACCTTCAGGGCGACCTGGCCCATGATGAGCATGTAAAAGGTATGGATGGTATCCCCTATCCCGAAAAGCCGGGTACCGGTACCAAAGATGGAAAGCTGGGCTTCCCGTCCGATGATTTCCAGGAGATGATCCGGCACCTGCCGAAGCATGTTGATTCGTTTCAGATCTTCTATTTTTACCATGGATTCGGTCCCATTCTTCCTAGGTTAGCACAAAAAGTATAAGGATAAAGGTGATGGCCGCGGCCGCACCGATGCCGATGGGCAGGGTGCCGTGCATCACGTCGTTGTAGAGCCGCTCCTTTTTCAGTGCCAGGCGTTTGTCCCGGTGTCCCTGGAGCAGCCAGAAATTGACGGAAAAGAAGAGCGCGATGTACGCGCCGGCCCGCTGGAAAAAGGCGGAAAATCCT
Organism: Desulfobacterales bacterium; assembly: GCA_022361535.1. The sequence goes on along the minus strand of JAKSAU010001220.1, from coordinate 27 downwards.
TTTACCAGGGTGATCAACACGCCTTCG
>JAKSAU010000957.1 GCA_022361535.1 Desulfobacterales bacterium | reverse complement strand
CTAAAAAAGGTCAGGCATTGATCCGTGATTATGGAAAAAGCCTTTATGGTGAAGCCATGTATAACGATGCTGCCTATGCAAAAAAATACGATCATTAATTCTATAGGGGCTCTCAGGTTCCTTTATTATGAGGGTAGATTACGTGTCGGTAGCCACCTCAAATGAAGGTATTCATTTTGAGCACTTAGGCTCGTTTGTTCTAAAAAGACGGCATCAGCCATATCAGGCGGATTTTTTTAAGAAAATTCAGCGGCCGTTTCTTAGAATAAACGGGCCGGCAAAGGCTTTGGGTCGTCATATGACAAATTATAGGGCCTTAAAACAGGCCCTATAATTTGTGTATAAACTAATTAGAATCTGATTCGTACTTTAATACGATGTCTTGAATCCGACCCTTTTGTTCGGCTCTTTCAAAGGCCGCATTAATATCCTTCATCCGGTTGGCAAAAGAGGATTTCCGGCTGAGAAGCAGATGAAAATCAACCTGGCTGAACCGGCATTTAGTCAAAACGATTTTCCGGTTCAGCTCTTTTATTTTAATCAGGTAATTTGTAGGAACCACGGCATCAATCATAATGTCTGCCCGCTTGCTGGCCAAAAACATTAAGATGCTTTCCTCTTTGCCAACATAATGAGTGTTGATACCGTGGGCATCAATATTATCTTTATGCCATCCGTTGCCCAGATTGGTCACCGGAATTAGCTTTAGCGCTTTAATATCTTCAGCGCTTTGGATGCCGTTAATGGCTTCAAGCTTTTCGTGACCGGCATACGTATAGATATATAAAGGCAGCTTATAAAAAGGCTTGGTACTGGGAAGTGCATACCTTTTTCGCGACTCAGTGGCCACAGTAATCATAAAATCGCTTCGTCCTTTTTCTACGTCAATTTGAGCCCGTTTCCAAGGCCGCACCCTAAAACCCACTGATATTCCAAGTTCATCTTCAAAAACAGCCTTTGCAATCTCCGGCATCAGACCATATCCGTTTCCCCAAGAATCAACTTGAGCCATAGGTATCCATTCGGAAAAGGTCATAATTATTTTTCCGTTATTTTCTGCGGCCTGTCCTTCATTTAAAAAGAAGAACAGGAATATTAAAATTAGAAACCGTTTCACATGTATGACCTGATTGACCTTTTGATTTTGAAATTATGTGTCACTATACCAAAAAACGTAAAAAAACCCTATACCCTGTTATGACTTGTTAAAAAAATAAGCCGCCTTTAAAATAAGCGCATATATATCCACATTTTTACCCTGAACTGTTTTGTAAGATTTACATCAGAATTTTGTAAAGTATCAACCACTGTGGGAATAAGTCAATGGGAAAACGCGCTCTTAAGGATATCGCTAATAATTAAAATTTTGGTTTAAGGTCAAGCATAGGTGGCCTTAATTCATATCAGATAGTATTTATTTTTAGGAAATCAGCAATGAGTCATAAAAGATTATCCAGTCTGGCCCCTTTGGCCCTTGGCATAGGTATATTGGTTTCACCGGATAACTGGGTTCTGCTTGGCAATTTCATGGGCCAGGCCGGGTGGGCCGGGTTAGGGATACTGGCTGCAGTTATGGTTTTCTACGCGTCATTTGCTTTGCTGTTATGCCGCTCTTATAGGCAGGAGACGGATTTAACCTTTTTAAAACGGCCTGAGATATGGGAGTTTGCGACCTTTATTAACCGTGCTGCCCTGGCTCTTTTTTTATCAACTGGTATCCTAGTATCGGCAGGGTTTGTGTTCAACGAAGTCTTTGTCTACTGGTTCCCCAATTTTGGATTTGCTTATTTACTATTAATCCTCATTTTTGGAATCCACTGTTTTTTACCCCGTGCTGTACCCCTAATTCAGGTAGCGTTCATAGGTCTCACCCTTGCACCTCTACTATTGCTGATATTCACGGGAATCGCGTTTTCACCCCCGGATACAGGTATGCAAGCCATACCACTGTTACCAAAGTCCTTCCCAGGTATTTCTATTATTTTTCTTCCTCTCATTCTCTGGATCGGGTTTGATCTTTCCTGGTCGATCAAAGGCCACCATAAAACATCAACACCAGGCGTTGTTGTCATTATAACAGCCGGGTTCATTTTTATTCTGTGGGGTCTGACATCTATTTTTAACACCTCTTTGGATTCACTTTCAGCCTCAGGCGTTCCCCACATGAAAACAGCCAGGCTTATACTTGGACAGACCGGCCGGTATCTTATGGGTGCCACGCTCATTTTCGGAACCCTTTCTGCTGTCAATGCCTTGTTTACTGGTTGCTGGCTGGCTGCTGAAGCGCTTTGCGACAGAAAGGTTCTGCCGCCATGGGTCAGACGTCCCGTGTTTATTCCTCTTGTACTTGCCCTCATAATTAGCATGATGATGGGATTTGGTATGGCCGGAAGTGACAACATTGACACCATGATACAATCTGCGCTTCTTGCATGGTTAATCGCACTAACTGCCAGGTCTGCCTTTATGATAAAGCCAAGTATCTTTTCAGTCCTGATTCACAGCACCTTGCTTTTTGGGATTATCAGCCTTATTTTGAAATCAGGTTCACCTGCGCTATCAACTCTATGTATATTTGCCATACTGGGGGCTTCATTCATACCAGGTATGGTACTAACACACCGACGCATGGCAAAAAGGAGATCACCATGAAAAAATATATAGTTGTTTTCATCTCGTTCTTTGTCCTGGTTCTGCTTGCCGCTGTTTCAAATGCGGCACAGGTTTCTGTAATTTCTAAAGAAACATTGAAATCATGGATGGATGAAGG
>JAKSAU010000209.1 GCA_022361535.1 Desulfobacterales bacterium | reverse complement strand
TTGCATTGTTTCCGAACATTAAAAGTGCAAAAATTATTGTGCCAAAAACTAATTGTTTATTCTGGTAAAACTTTTTATCCATAACATTGATAAGATTTGTTGGGATTAATGTACTCATGGTTTTAAAATCTAAAATTTAACAGCTATTTCATCACTAAATCCGGATACTTTTCCGTTGGTATAGTAAAGTTTTACCCTGTAAAAGTAGGTTTCGCCAATTTTAAGACCGTAATCGTTAAACATTGTAGCCGTACCTTCCAATGTCTCAAATACTCGATAAGGCTGGGTAGTTGTTTTTCGGTATATTTTGATATACTCTATTTGCTCTTCGGGTAATTGCCAGGAAAGCCATACTTTTCCTTTTTCGTAGTCCACTCTTTGTTGTATTTTTTGCAAACCATCACCCTTGGTGGTTGGTAAAGCTTTTAGCACAACAGAATAAGTAGGTTCTGATTCGTTCATAGCCTCATCCCTGGCTGTAACCATATACTGGTACTTGATTCCTATTTCGCAACCGGTATCTTCAAACGATGATTTCGATTTTTGCGATGAATAAGGTATGGTTTTAATTTCTTTCCAGGCACTGTCATTGGCTTTACGATAAAGCACATGCTGCTCCACATCAAGGCTGGTGCTATTCACCCACTCCACAAAAATTCCCGTTTCAGATGCCCGCGTATCGGTTATTACTGGCAAAGAAGGAGGAGTAATATCTGGCTTAACTACCTCGCAAACCTCCGAAAACTCTCCTTGGTTGTAAACCTGGTCAAATGCAACAATTTTATAGAATACCGCTTCGTTTAAGTCTTTTTTACTCACCGTATCAACATAAATGGTATCAGTTACCACTTCGTAGGTCATCATAGAAAATTCATCGTTATTGGATGCCGAACGAAAAACCCTATAGCCCAAAATATCCTTATCGGGATTGGGATTCCAGCTTAAGGTGATCAATCCGTTAGTATCAGCTACACCTGTTAATCCTTGCGGCTTGACAGGAGGAGTTTCATCCACTACCTGTACCACATGTGGAAAGGATGCTTTTTCTGCTTCCGAATCGCGATAAGCCACCACTTTGTAATAGGCTATGCTGATAGGGCTTCTATCTACAAATGTTCTGGTTCCGGGTTTGAGGTTGGTGGCCAGTTCTTCATATCCGGTCTTGTGGTTATCCGAACGAATAATTTTAAAACCGGTAATAGAACCTTCTTCTTCCTTTTCAAAATCCCATGTCAACTGCACTCTGCCTTCTTCCGCTTCGTGAGACACAATATGGGGAGAGGCTTTAATAGCTTCAATGCCTTTCCCTGTAATAACTTCCGACCAGGCGCCTTTTTCTCCAAAAGGAGTAATACCACGTAATCGGTAGCGGTATTCTTTCCCATTTTGAGGAAGCGAATCGAGTTTAAAGGAATACTCCATTGGCTCCCCTGCTTTTTGAGGCTTAAAAGGTACCAATGGTTCTTTCGACACTGCTTGATAACTTCGTCCCTTGTTAGCGCTTCGTTCCAATTCCCAAGCCAGATAAATTTTATCATGAGCCAAGATATTCCAGGATAACAGGCACATTTTATCGCTAAATTCCCCGTTAAATTCTACCGGTTTTGGAAGTGGTGTGTAATCTGATATTCCCGTAAAAACAAATCCTGTATCAATTTTGGTGTGCAGTGTATCAGGTAGGTTAATGTATACCCTATACAAATATTTTTCGTTTTCCTTTGCCTCTTTATCCGTATACCAAAGTCCGCTGGCACGGGCTACTTCCGGTGATTTATCGGCAGCATGTAGTGCAAAAGCAAAGCGCATTTGTTGTTCCTGTGCCATTTTAGAAGCCTGTTGTAGTGAGAACCCCTCTCCGGCATCCACATCAAAAGATTCACCATAAATGGCCTGGGCAGTGATGGCTGCAAGCTTATTAACTTTTACCAGCGGCTCCCAATCATATAAATCAAGCGGTTTAAAAGCTTCGGAGTTTATAAAATTTCTTTCGGGATTAACCAGCAATACTTCATTACGCATTAAGGTATAGCGTTCTATCATATACCCATATTGATTGCCATATTGCCAGGTAATAAAATCAGAAGGTGCCCAGCGTAAAATGATCGAATCTTTTAAAGGGCGCGAAATCACGTGCACTGCATTTTTTTCTTCCCCCTGAATTTCCTGGGCCTTAACAAGGCCAATACCGGACATAAAACATATCAACAGCAACAATATCTTATGTAATGAATTCATCTTTACAGTTTTTATATTCTTCAGATGCAACTTTATATTTTTTTCTTTATTACTCATCTTGATTCTTTAGAGGTATGGTATAAGTAGTTTGGCTGTTATGCTTTTGAGCATTAGGCAAGGTGTAACTTA
>JAKSAU010000298.1 GCA_022361535.1 Desulfobacterales bacterium | reverse complement strand
CGTGGGTAAATCCACATTATTTAATAGAATTACAAAGTCCCGCCAGGCCCTGGTTGATGATATGCCGGGTGTAACAAGGGACAGGCACTATGCTGATGCCCAATGGGATGATAAGTCTTTTACCCTCATCGATACAGGTGGTTTTTTAAGTACGGATGATGATTACTTTGCCTCCCAAATAAAGGATCAACTGCTCAAGGCTGTAGATCAGGCCGATATCATTGTCTTTATTATGGACGGCCGTGCCGGCCTTTCCCCATATGACAGGGAACTTGCAGACTTGTTGCGGCGGACGGAAAAAAAGGTTTTCTACCTGATCAATAAAATTGAAAGCCGCCGCCAGGAAGACGAACTCGGAGAGTTTTACAGTTTAGGTATAGATCAATTTCATACTGTCTCTGCTGAGCATGGGGTTGGAGTCGGGGATTTTTTGGATGATTTGGCTGCAGAACTTCCCGAAGCAGCTCCTGAGCCTGAAGAAGACGATGAAAACGGCCCTATACGCATCGCCATTGTCGGTCGTCCGAATGTGGGGAAATCGTCTCTTGCAAACAGGCTATTTGGTGAGAAGCGCGTCGTGGTTAACGACAAGGCCGGTACAACCCGGGATGCCATTGAACTTAGTGTGACCCATAAGGGCAGGGAATTTATACTTAAAGATACAGCCGGTATCCGCCGCAAAGGCAAGGTTACAGAGAAACTGGAAAAATTTTCCATTCTCAAATCACTGGACAGCTTGGATGACTGTGATGTGGCATTGATCCTGGTTGATTGCTCGGAAGGGATAACGGATCAGGATATCACCATTGCAGGGTACGCTGAAAAGCGGGGATGCGGCGCAATCTTTTTGCTCAATAAATGGGATCTGGTGGATAAAGCAGAAAAAGGGCAGCAGGCCTTTTTAAAGGAATTGCGGCAGATGGCCAAGTTCCTGTCCTATGCACCGGCCTTAACTATTTCTGCCAAGACCGGGCAGCGCTGCCACAAGATTTTTGATGAAGTAGCCAAGGTGTACAAAGAGTACAGCCACAGAATCAATACCGGCATGGTGAACCGGATTATTGAAGATGCGGTCTATCGTGAAGAGCCCTCTCTTCATAAAGGCAGACGGCTTAAATTCTTCTATGCCTCCCAGGTGGCGACCAAACCGCCTTGCTTTGTCTGTTTTGTCAATTATCCCAACGCAGTTCATTTTTCTTACAAACGCTATCTTATCAATCAATTCCGTCAGATGATCCCGTTAAACCTGACACCTATCAAACTCTATTTCAGGGAAAAAACAGGAAAGATCGAGTTTTCAGGCAATACCCGGGAATTTGAGCGCATTAAAAAGAAAAAGAAAAAAATAACCCTTAAAAAACAGAAGCAGCGTAAAGAACAAAGCCGGAAAAAACGTGAACGGGATAAAAAGAATTCACAATAATGGATCTGTTTGACAGACAGGCCAAAGAAGAAATGGCCAAGGATGCCCCTCTTGCCGACCGTATGCGGCCGGGAAAACTTTCTCAAGTCATGGGACAGGACCATATCACAGCCAAAGGGTCCTTGCTTGAAAAGGCTGTTGCTTCTGACCGGGTTTTTTCAATGATCCTGTGGGGGCCTCCAGGGTGCGGAAAAACCACTTTGGCCAATATCATTGCCAATGAAACCCAAAGCGAGTGTGTCAAAATTTCAGCAGTTTTATCCGGGGTCAAAGATGTCCGGCAGATCATTGAAAAAGCAAAAGAAAACCGTAAGATTCATAAAAAACGAACCCTGCTCTTTGTAGACGAGATTCACCGGTTTAATAAATCCCAGCAGGATGCATTTCTTTTTCATGTGGAAAACGGGTTGATCACACTTATCGGCGCCACCACTGAAAATCCTTCATTTGAGGTCAACCCGGCCCTTGTATCCAGGTGCCGTGTGTTTACCCTCAAAAGCCTTGATAAAGATGACCTTCTGCTAATTCTTAAACGGGCGTTGACAGATAAAGAGTACGGGCTTGGAATCGGTGAAACTGTTTTTTCTGACCAGGCTCTTGAGCATATTTCGGTCATGGCAGACGGCGATGCCCGCATGGCGTTGACAAACCTGGAAACAGCCGCTCTTCACTGGGGGGATAAAGCATCAATCGGTATAGAGGATATTGAAGCGGCTGTGGAGCAAAAAGCCCTGCGCTATGATAAATCCGGGGAAGAGCACTTTAACCTTATTTCTGCTTTTATCAAAAGCCTTAGGGGAAGTGACCCGGATGCAGCGATCTACTGGCTGGAACGGATGCTGTCTTCAGGGGATGATCCGATTTACATGCTTCGACGCATGATCCGTTTTGCAACCGAAGATGTTGGTTTGGCAGACCCGGGCGCCTTGACCATGGCTATGAATGCAGATGCATCATTCAGACGTCTTGGCCGGCCTGAGGGAGACGGGTCTTTGTTCCAGGCCGCAGTCTATTTGGCCACAGCCCCTAAAAGCAACGCTGTATATGCTGCACACAAAGCGGTCAAAGAGGCCGTAAAAAAACACGGATACCAGCCTGTACCCATGCACATCCGTAACGCACCCACTCGGTTAATGAAGGAAATGGGGTATGGTAAAGGGTATCAATATGCCCATGATTTCAAAGGGGGATATGTGCCGCAGTCCTATCTGCCCGAATCCCTTGGAGATGAACGGTTTTACTTTCCAACCCAAAGAGGGTATGAAAAAACTGTTAAGCAGCGCCTTGAAGCCTGGTTGTCACTCAAGGCCGGACAAAACTCCTCTAATTCGTCTTCCTGAACCTGAGCAGCCTGGCTCGGGCAAGATCATATTCGTTCCAGGATTCCATGTAGGTACCCAGAGCTTCTCGATAATGATATTCGGCACTTTTCCTGTCCTTATTGCCTTCAGCATCCAATCCTAAAGCAGTATGGAGAACGACCAGTTTGGCAGGATTGTTTGCTGCAAGCTTTACCAGATCCTTTTCCCGCGGTTTGTCCAATAGATGTTTGATGACGATCCCGTACCACGGATTCTTGGTGTGGGCCTGAAATTCGTTCAAATAGGCCCTGGACTGTTTAGATTTACCCGACAGTTTGAGTGACTGGCCTTTGAGCAGTCCCAAACTAAGCCCTAATGCAGTTTCCCTGACCGGACGCTCAAAGTGGCGATCTATAAAAGAAACCGCTTTATCCCATTCTGAATCTTCTGCATGGAAAAACGCCGCCCGCCCCATTATGGTTTTGTTACCGGGGGACAAGTCTAACAATGCATCAAAGGCTTGCATTTTCTGATCCCGGGACCCTTTTCCGGATTCAAGTGCCTGGATGAGGACCACAGCGTTCTGGTATATTTCTTTTGCTGCGGCTCTTTGTTCTCCTGCGCGTGTCCATAGCTCTTTTTTATTCGCCTGGTGCTCAGATTTATCCTCCGCAAATGCGGCTTTCTGGTCCAAAAGCCTGTTGAGCCTGGAAAAAGATATAAAATAGAGGTGGTCGTTGGCACCGGATGTCATCACCACTTCTTTATAATTGTCCATGGCTTTAGCCAATCTGTTGTGTTTTTCTAGGATCAGTGCGTTAATAAAGGTGCGCCAGCCTTTTTCATATCGGTTTTCATAATCAATAAAGTTCGGGCTCATGAGGGTTTCTGATTCCAAGACCTGGGCTAAGTATCCTGAGAATTCATCTGCATCGTCCCACTCCATTGCAAATAATTCCCGGGTAAGCTCCCTGCTTTGGTTTTCTTTTTCCAGCCAGTCTATAATATAGAGCATGAGACGTGATTCTGTATTTTCTCCTTCGATGGAGATCAGCCGGGTAAACCGTTCACGGGCAGTGGCCATATCATTGGTGCAAAAGTCAAGCAGGGCGGCTGTAAAAAGCAGGGCTGGGTCCTGGCTGGTTTTAAGCAGATTATCTGCCAGTTGTGCCGCCCCCTCAAAGTCCTGATCTGCTGCAAGTTGCATTACCTGTTTCAGTTTTTTCTCAAGTGAGAAATCCAACGTCCCGTTCCATTTAGACTGACCGGCTTTAAGACTTTCTACAAAGTTTGCAGGTTCCGCAATAGGGAGAACCAATCCAAAATCGGAAAGGGGGGTCTGCAAAGGAATCCTGTCCATGGGCTGGTCTGTGATCACACCTGAGGCAATTCCGATAACCCTGCCCTGGCTGTTTACAGCCGGCCCGCCGCTGTTTCCTTTATAAATAGAGGAATCGACCTGGATTAGTTCTTTTGAGGTCCGTCTGACATGGCCTCGGGTAATGCTGGCATTGATTCGTTCATCCTGGGTCCGGCTGCCTAAAGGAAACCCCATGATGACGACCGGTGACAATCGTTTGATGGTCCCGGTGGATTGAAGGTCCGCCAAAGGCAGGGGCATGACATCACCGGGAAGGGTATCGACTTTCAGTACGGCAAAGTCATTTTTAAATGTCTGATGCAGCATCCTGCCCGGTTCTCGAATTCCCCTTGGAACCCCAACAACTCTAAGATTGCTCTCCCCATCTGACCTGAAAGCACCGGATAGGTAATAGGCATCTGCTAAATCGGAACTTTGATCAAAACCCTGGAAGCGGTTAAATGCCTTTGCTCCTTCAAACCAGAGAAACATACGATGGCCAAAATCAATCTCTTTATCACTGAGCTTGGCTTTGATCTGGAAAAGGGAGATGTCTTCAAGCCAGGGACAGGCGACATGCCGGTTCGTGAGCAGATAGCCGTCTTCATCCACCAGAAAAGCTGTGCCTTCCACCTTGTTTCTATAGATAATCTGCTCCTTATGACTGAGCCAGTATTCCACCATTAAAAATCCAATGGACCGGGTGTGGGACTCAATAATTTTTGTAAATCCGCCTTCTTGCGTGTCAGGTGGTTTGAAAACTCGGACAAAGGTATTGACTGCCACAATTCCTAAAATGACGACCAAAAGGAGCACAACCACCCGCCTGAACCAGGTAAGCTCCCTGGTCGTTGCAGGGGGACGGTTTTCTTGAAGCTTGTGGACAGGAGCGGATGGTATGGTTTCCAGAATTCTCTCTAAAGTCTGTACAACCGTGCTCATGGATTGAGGGCGTAAATCAGGGTCTTCTGACAGCATGACCTTTATTAAAACAGCTAAGTCCGGGTGCAGGTCTTTGATATCATCTACCCTTGAAGAGAAACGGGTCATGTTGTGGTCTGCTGTTAAAAGCTCTACAAAAATCTTTCCAAGGGACCAGATGCTGGTTCGAAAATCAATGGCTCGTTGGTTAATGATGTCCGGATGGCACTCCAAAAGTTTCTGGAGCATGGGTCCGTGATGGGTTGCCCTTGCATTGAGAAACCTGGAAAGTTTGTAATTAATTTTTACGGCCAAACTCCGGGTTTGATTTCTGGGAAGGAGGATATCATCCAGAATTAAATAGGGCATGAAATGATCCTGAGCATGAAGAAGCTCAAGAGCTGAGGCAATATTGTGAAATAGCGATACCATCCGGCGCTGGTCATTGAGAAGACCGGATACAAAAATACTGCCCCAGTTGTCTGCATCAACCCATTCGCTGACGCGATACCAGTGCCCGGTTTTACTTTGGCGGATGGCAAAATGCTGAACAAAAAGGTCTGGCGGAAGTTTGGCAAGTATCTTTAATTCATTGTCGAGACGTTGAGCAACGGATTCGTCCACTCCGGACTGGTCTGTAAACAATCTTATCGTAACAGGTTTCTTATGACCTGCTTTAATTGCCCTGAAGACCAGTGACGAACGACCCTCATGTATGATTTTTTCAACCCTGTAATCATCAATGGACGTTATACCAGCCACCAGTGCGCTGCCGCAGGCCGGGCAGGTGGTAATACGCTGTGCCAGAATTTGTCCACAGGATGTGCACCTTTTCATACCCCCTCCTTTTTGAAGGGTGACGCCTGAAAAAAGACGGGTTGCCTATTTTATCCAGGCAGGTAAAGGAATGGTCCTTACTTAAAAAATAGGGGGTTTGACAATAATAGTCAAGTTAAGGGTACCATCTGAGCCTATGCATAAGGGGTAAAAAAGACGGCATATGATTCCGGCCCCGTGTTAATGGCGATTGATGGACTGAATCGAGAAATATATATTTGCCTGCATTCAAAGCTTGAATCAAATACGTTCCTTAAACTGTGTATTAGTTTGTCATTGCCTGCGTAAATAATGGAAAGTGAAATAGGCCGCCCTGCAACATCCTGTTTAATGCGGTCCATCATAGAGAGAATCATGTTTTTTTGCTGTCCGAGCAGTTTGGATTTGATCTGCATTTTTCCATCTTGCATTTCAAGAACCGGCTTTACCCCTAAAGCCAGGCCGAACATGGCTTTCATACCATTTATTTTTTTACCTTTTTTTAGATATTTCAAAGTGGGTATTGCCATGTAGGAATGCATACTTTGACTGATCTGTTCAACAACCTGGCAGGTTTGTTCAAATGTTTTCCCCTCTTGAGTAGCCTTGGCTGCTCCGAGGACGATCATTCCAAGACCCATGCTGCACTGGCCGGAATCAATGACAGCAACTCTGCAGTTGCTTTTCTCCATGAATTCCTGGCTGACGTTTTCAGCAATGGCATAGGTGTCGGAAAGGTGGCTGCTACAGTGGATAGCGATGATTTCATCATAATGATGGCTTAATTGCAGCAGTTTGAGGGCGTAGTCTTCGTAGCGGACAGGCTCGGACGTCATGGTGGTGTATGTATCAAAATTCTGATAAAAAGCACTCCTGGTAACATCAACACCGTCGCGAAAGGATTTATTGTTCAGTACAAGGTTAACAGGCATTATTTGAATTGATAATTCCTTTGATAAATCTACAGGTATATCAGCTGTACTGTCCGTCACGATAAGTCTTTTCATCTGTGCCCCTTTCGCTGTTTGTTGAGTTTTAGGTGTTAACGCTTAAGTCTTTTTCCTCCTGTGAATACGGCTTTAAAAAACGCATGCCGTAAAAGGGTTACGATTTTTTTCTAAATGAACATGGTTAATAATGATCTAATATAAGTTTATGGCGTATGTCAATAAATACGCGTTTTCTATCAAAAATTTGATTGGCGCATAAACAGGTGCTGAAGATTCGGCTTCATAGAAAAGGACATCAGGCATGTTTTTTCAGTACAAAATTCTGTGAGATGCTTAACACATAAGATCTGAATAATTTTTTGATAAACCGCTGAAAAATAAACACAGGCCTTTCTGGATTGACATATCCGATGTTCTTTCTTGCAATGGCTTTGCAAACGTGCCTTGCAAACCTTGCTATTTGAATACATCCAGGTTAAAGATATTCTTGCCAATCAGAATGAACATAAATCTCCTGATAAGAGTTGGACTATGAGATGCTCTAGCATAATTACCTTTTTATTAATGTTGCCGATTGTCGCATGGGGTGAAGACATCTGCAGCGTTTCATTGCGGGTTACCGAGTTCAAACCTCAGTACTATCAGGTTTCTGAAAAAGAATGGGCTGGCCTAGCCGTCGAACTAACAAAGGAATTGGTCAAGGAAGCCGGATGCAGTTTGATCTACAAGCCGCTGCCATGGAAAAGAGCGCTTGAATATGGTCAGGAAGGTAAAGTAGATCTGGTGGCTAATTTTTCCATTACCCCGGAAAGAAAGCAGTTCTTTAATTTTATTGGCCCTATGCGTGATGAAACAATGGTTATAGTGGTCAAAAATGATTCGGACTACACCATCTCAAACCTGGATGACTTAAAGAGGTTACCCGGCAAAATAGGAATTGAAGACAAGGCACATTATGGTAAGCAATTTGATACCAAGTACCGCACTGATCCGTCTTTTTTTAACATGTTTGCGCCTGTTGTCCGCGGCCTATTGAATTCAAGAAAACTAGTTAGGGGCAGACTCTGTGGTTTTATCGAAGACAGGTATTCGGCAGTGTATAAAATAAGGCATGATCCAGAGTACGCCGGATTCAAGATCCAGCCGTTTTTCATCAACCAGGACTGGGTCTATTGGGGAGTTTCAAAAGAGTCTGTTAATCACAAAATGTTTCTTAAATTGCAAAGCGCTTATGATCGAGCCCAGGCAAAAGGACGCTTTAGAGCAGTTGTAAAGCGATATCAATAAAGCCGCCATTGATCTTTTATGTAGTACAATCAAAGCAGGTTTTATAGCACCAATGTATACAAAGCTTAAGGTAAGTGGAGGATTTCAAGTCAAACGTAAACTGTCGTTGCTTTTCGGAATCCGGCGTGTTTAAGTTGGATGACACTATAGTCTTTACTCGAAAGGAATCAAGGACATATATAAAGATGCTCTCAGATCTGTTATTCTATTTTGGCTTGTCCCTTTTGATGGCCCACGAACTTGATGCTGTAAAAAGACATGAATGGCGTATTTTTCCTGGGTTATCAAATCTTGAAGAGAAGGTTGCATATCGTTTATTTATTGTTTTTCATCTACCTTTATTTGTATTGATCTTCTGGTTATTGAGCAGCCCATCTCAGGTTGTCAGGTTCTGGTTTCAATTAAGCCTTGATATTTTTTTTATGATCCATTTAGGGCTGCATCACCTGTTCAAATCCAATGAGAAATATGAATTTACACAGCCATTTTCAAAAATGCTCATACAGTTAATGGCATTCACAGGGTTGGTTCATTTAATCTTACTGCTTCTTTAAATGAAACTTGTTCGAATTAGTCATATTTGACATACACTGCTAAATAGTTTGTATCGAACTGATAGAGTGTTGTCTAAATTCGACAGGTAATTGTTAGAACTGTGGATAGAGAAACTCTCGACATAAATTTTTATAGTGCATCGGAGAATGGAAATGGAGAGCAAACCGAGAAAATTATGGATTGCAGGGTTGTTAACGATTTTAATAATCGGCTTGGGTCACTTGTATTCTGGCCGTGTACAAAAAGGTATTTTCCTTTACATCGGACAGTATGTCGCCCTAATGGCATGTGTGATCCTAATTTTGATTTTCCCTTCACTTCTGGTTCTGGCGGCTTGTAGTGTGTTGGGGGTAGCGTATTTCATATATTCAATTGTTGACAGCGTTTTGTGTGCTAAAAGATCCAAACCCACATATCACTTGAAAAAATATAATCGGTGGTATGTTTACCTGGGGATATTTTTTGTCTGCTCCTTTATTGTTCAGCCCGCGGTTTCCCATACCATTAAGACATATTGGGCCCAGGCGTATAAAATACCGTCAGGTGCCATGAAGCCGACTTTAATGCCAGGAGACCACATCCTTGTAAGAAAAGGTTTGGCCGTAAAGGATGGTGTCCAAAAAGGGGATATTGTCGTATTCCCTTACCCGGAAGACCCGTCAAAATCTTTTATCAAAAGAGTTATTGGTCTTGGTGGTCAACGCATTGAAGTTAAAGAAAAGAACGTGATCATCAATAATGAGATTATCGGCGAACCTTATAAAATACATATGGACAGCAGGGATATTCCCGAGCACCATTCAACAAGAGATAATATGCCGTCTGTAGTCATTCCTGATGACTCTGTGTTCCTCATGGGTGACAATCGCGATAACAGCCATGACAGCAGGTTTTGGGGCACTGTTAAAAAGTCCTCTATTGCAGGAAAAGCCGCTGTTGTATACTGGTCATGGGATAAAGAGAGTTTTAAGATCCGCTGGGACAGGATCGGACAAACGGTCGATTGATATCCCAATTTATGATCTGAGAGCATCTCTGAAAATGGATCCGACCTTAT
>JAKSAU010000769.1 GCA_022361535.1 Desulfobacterales bacterium | reverse complement strand
TATTTGATATAAACCTGGACGATATCCCGGATGTACAAGTGAGTATGACCGTCTTTAACGGCGAGATCGTTTATCAAAATAAATGAGGTCAAAATGAAGTTTCCGTATATGGCATTCAGTGAGCATATTGAGATCAACCCTGTATTTAAAGGCCTTAAAGGCGATCCTTTTATACTGGATCTTTCTGTGGGTTCCCCTGTATTTGACCAGGTGAATGTCTTGGACCAGAAGGCCTTTCAGATTTGGCTGGACAATGAAATGAAGGGCCGGTTTTCCTGGGGGCTGGCCGGATACCTGGAAGACCGTAGAACAGTCCTGTCCGAATATCCCCAGATGAAAGAGGAAGAGCGCTTTTTTCATCTGGGTCTGGATATTATTGCACCCCTTGGAACGAAATTATATGCACCCTTGGATGCAGTTGTCCACGAAAGCAGCTATGAAGCCGGGGACGGCAATTACGGGGGCAATGTCCTGCTTCGCCATGAAAGCCCTCATTATGAGACGTTTTATAGTCTGTACGGCCACCTTAAAAAAGACGAACTGCCTGAACAGGGAAGGGAGTTCAAGGCTGGAGACGTTTTTGCGAGGCTCGGAGATTTTCATGAAAATGGAAATTGGTTTTACCATACCCACTTGCAGATCATTACCCAGAAAGGGGTGGATGAGGGCTGGGTGTCAAAAGGATATTGTTCAGCAAAGGATATTGCTGACATGGATAAGATATGCCCGTCTCCCGTGCTGATGTTTAAGCGATAGATAGTATATTGATAAAAAGGGCGTAGTTAGTTTGGGTCTTTTTCCTTGCCTTGCCCTGATAACCGGGCGTATAAAGAATATATAGGTGATCCTGAAACATAAGAGTTAGACTGCCCGGGGGTGATAGTTATGGCCCATCTGGTAAACAAACAAGGATATGCACGTCTTGTGGACCGGCTGAACCGGTTCCCTCAAGGTGCACCACCGTCTGATCTTCTGCATAAAATCCTTAAAATGCTCTTTTCTGAAAAAGAGGCAGATCTTGTCGCTGACCTTCCCATAAAACCATTCACCGCAGAAGACGCATCAACAATATGGAATATGAAGTTGTCCCGAGCCAGGCAGATTCTGGACAACCTCGCATCAAGAGCCATTCTACTGGATATTGATGATGAAGGGACAACCCGGTATGTTCTACCCCCACCCATGGCTGGGTTTTTCGAGTTCTCAATGATGCGCGTTCGGCATGATGTAGACCAAAAGGTTTTAAGCGAACTCTTTTACCAATATCTGAATGTGGAAGAAGATTTTATAAAAGAGCTTTTTACAATAGGCGACACCCAACTTGGCAGGGTCTTTGTCCATGAACCGGTCCTTTCCAATGACAATGCCGTTCATGTATTGGACTATGAACGTGCTTCCCGGGTGATAAAGACTGCATCACACATGGGGATTTCAACCTGCTATTGCCGCCATAAAATGTTCCATGTTGGAAAACACTGTAATGCCCCCATGCAGATCTGCATGACATTTAACACTTCTGCAAGATCCCTAATCAAGTATGGCCATGCAAGGCAGGTAGATGTGAATGAGGGGATGGCTCTTTTGGATCAGGCTTATGAGTCCAACTTGGTGCAATTTGGGGAAAATGTCAGAGAACGGGTTAACTTTATTTGCAATTGCTGTGGATGTTGCTGTGAGGCCATGATCGCCGCCAGAAGGTTTGGTAGTATGCATCCTGTGCATACATCGAATTTCATCCCTGAAATAAACGAGTTTACTTGCACAGGTTGTGGAAAGTGCGCCACTATCTGTCCGGTCGAAGCTATGACCCTGGTTTCTGCCAATGACCCCAAAAAAATCAAAAAGAAAAAAGCCAGTTTAAATTCCAATATCTGTCTTGGATGCGGCCTTTGCGTAAGGGCCTGCCCCGAGAAGAGTATAGAATTGAATGCCCTTGACCAGCGGGTTATCACACCACGGGATGGTACCCATAAAGCTGTTGTCATGGCCATAGAACGTGGCAAGCTCCAACATTTGATTTTTGACAATCAAGTTTTGTTAAGCCACCGCGCTATGGCTGCCGTTTTGGGTGTAATACTTGAATTGCCCCCAGTCAAACAATTCATGGCCAGGGAGCAGGTGAAATCAAGGTATCTTGAGTTTCTGATCGGATGTTTTCCCCAATTATAGTCTTATTAGGAACCAGTAGTTAGTGGAGGCGAAAACTTGGCTTGCTCATTACGTGTGAACTACTCACAGAAAACCAGAGACAAATGTCAGTCTATTTAGAGAGTTTGGGTAGAATGGAACGCAAATCATATGGATGTTTGGTTTGTGACTGTTGAATAACCGCGCCATTTGGTCCTTTAAAGTTGATTTTTAAGGCCAGAGTCGGTATGGGTTAACCAGTAAGAGACCTTCCAGTGGAGATTGACATGCGTTTTGAGTGCAGAGGGCTGACATTTACTTACCCGGGAGCAGATAGGCCGGTTTTGGATGATTTACATTTTTCAATGGCTGCACCTGGTTTCAATGCTGTTTTCGGGCCTTCAGGCGTGGGCAAAACCTCCTTTGCCAGGATTTTGGCCGGTAACGGTACCCATGGGGGGGAGAATGCAATTACATACGATGGTATCTCAACCATTCTCTACTCCTATAACCAGGAACGGTTGCCTGGCTGGTCAAGTACCGGCAGCCATCTGGATAAGGTTTGTCCGTCAGAAAAAGAGGGACTAAAGACTGAATTGATAAACATTTTCAAAGTGGACACCCTTCTAGGTTCCAGGTTTTCCCAATTGTCCATGGGGCAGCAAAACAGAATGAATCTTATCCGGTACCTGATCCAGGATTTTGACCTGCTTATCCTGGACGAGAGCCTTGCCAATGTGGATGAAGCACTTAGGGAAACAATCATTTTGGCTATCAAAGAGATATTTCCGGATAAACTGTTTTTATATATTTCCCACAATTTGCTGGAGGTCGCCCGATTTTGCAAAGATATCCTGGTACTCGGCCATCCGGGGAGAGGAAAAGGCGGTCTGGTTGTGGGCGGACGGGATTATGGACCTGGCTACAAGCCCAACCAAGAGGAAATTGACAGATCAATGCTGGAGATAATGAATGCTGTTTAGACGTATTTATCAATTCCTTATTGTCTACACCCTTGGCTTTATTGGGCTGTTGATTATTAAATATACAACAGGATTGTCTGATTACGTCATCCCCGGGTTGGAACTGGTTTTAGAAACTGCTGGCCGAGTATTGGCCGAATATTTCATGGATGTGATGAACACCCTGTCTGTTACAGTGCTTGGACAGATGATTTCCATTGTAATGGCATTTTCTGTAGGAATCCTTGGGCGGAAATCCACTTGGGTGGGGTCTTTTATCAAAGTCATGGCCTATAATGTCCAGGCATACCCGATTGTGGCGTTAGCTCCTATTATTTTTATACTTTTGGGCGACGGGTTCTTATCAAGACTCCTTATCGCCTCCATGATATGTTATTTTCCCCTGCTTTTATCGGTTTTGGGGATTATGGCTGCACCTATAAAAGATATCGAGCATTTTTATATTGCAACTGGTCGGATGCGCTGGCAGCTGGAGGTCAAGATCAGGGCCTTTGAGAATCTAAGCAAACTGACCACTGTGATTGCAGGCTCTGCCACCCTGGCAATGGCAGGAACTATTGTTGCTGAGTTTATTGCAGCAGACGCCGGCATTGGTTATAGTATACGTATTGCACTTTATCAGAGTGATTTATCAGGCATTCTGGTTGCCTTGTTTATGATCGGAATTGTGATTTCGGTTTATCAGGGCATCCTGGAATCCCTGGGCGAACAGATGAAAACAAAATGGTCTGCACCAAAGGGAGAAGATCTATTATGAATACTAAAAAAAGACACCTAAACGCACTGGTTTCAGGACTTACGGGCCTGCTCCTGTTTTTTTTGACTTATGGAACACATGCTGTTGCCGGGGATGTTGTCAATTATCGTCTTAAATGGCTTTTTAATACGTCTGTGGCAGGTGATATTATGGCTGACGCCGGCGGGTTCTTTAAACGGGCTGGCTTGGATGTGCAGGTAAAGGAAGGAGGGCCTGAGAAAAATGCTATCAAAGAATTGGAGTTGGGATATGCCGACTTTGGCGTAGCCTCTGCTGACCAGGTGATCCGGGCATTGGATAAGGGTGCTGATGTGGTGGTCCTGGCGCAGTTGTTCCAGGTTAATCCCATGCAGTGGATTTACAGAACAGATCAGGCTGAAATTAAAAGTCTTGCGGACCTTAAAAACCGGCACATTGGGGTGACCTTTGGCGGTAATGATGAAACTATCATGAGCACATTGCTGGCCAAAGCAGGCTTCACTAAAAAAGATGTCCGTATTTCAAGTGTCCGGTTTGATTTTACCCCGTTTTTAAAGAAAAAAGTGGATGTTTGGCCTGTATACAGGAATTCTCAAGGGGTGATCCTGGAAGATAAATTGGCAGCTGCCGGAGAATCTGTCCGGTTCTTTAATCCGGCAGATTTCGGGGTGTCATTTGTAGCAAACTCAGTTGTCACATCAGGTAAAATGATGGAGAAAAAGCCTGATCAGGTAAATGCTTTTCTAACTTCCCTGCTTGACGCATGGGAGTTTGCAATGGATCCGGCCAACCAGAAACAGGTCCTGGCCGAGATTAAAAAACGGGATAAGGGCACCAAAGATGAAATTCGCAAAAAGCAACTTGATGCCACACGGGTACTTATAAAACCAGCTTCTCATATTAAAATCGGTGCCATTGATATTAAGGCATGGCAGCAGACCGAAGCGATCATGATCAACGAAAAACAAGTTAAAAAGTCCGTTTATGTGGACAGCCGCCTGGTTGGTTTGAAATTGATGAAATAGATTAAGGAAGTTTAAAATCCCAATGAGTGCCACCCATGCCAACTGGTTTATTACCCAACAGGTTGGGCATGGAATTTTCTTGATTCTGGAACCAGGCCATGTACAAAGCTTCCTGGTTTGCGGCAGTAAAAAAGCCGTTTTGATTGATACGGGTATGGGATTTGCTGACATAAGGCCGGTTATTCGTTCCCTTACCTCTCTGCCTGTTACAGTAATCAATACCCATTGGCATTTTGATCATATCGGTGGAAATGTATTGTTTAATAACATCGGCATTTCCTTACACGACAGTGCTTCTTTGACACGGCCACTATCGAATTCCTTTTTACGCTCCCTTTACATTGATCCTTGTTTGAAAGACGGGATATGCCTGCCGCCAGAGTTTGATCCGGATACTTATGCCATTCAAAGTCCCGAGCCTTCCTTTTTCATGGCAGATGGCGATGTCGTTGATTTAGGGGACAGAAAACTATACGTGATTTCCACACCCGGTCATACAAAGGGCAGCCTTTCTTTTCTGGACAGTAAAACCCAATCGTTGTTTTGCGGCGACTTAGTTTATGACGGCACGTTATATGTCCATTTCAAGGAATCGGATTTGGGTCAATACCTGGACAGCCTGGAGCGCTTGTCAGGCATGAAAAATCAGATTTCACAGCTTTTTACCTGTCACAATACCCCAGTTTTGTCCCCTAAGTTTATAGATAAAGGGTGTGATCTCCTTGCTGCGGTTAAAGAAAAGCGAACTTCAGATAAAGAGGTGATGGACTGGGGCCGACCCGTAATCAGGCATGAGTACAAAGATATGGCTGTCCTGACCAAGGCTCCCGGGTGTCCCGGTATTGACTTGTTGGGTTTTAACCTGGGATAGGCAGGTAAAACCCGTCATATTTTATAGCTGTTTGAAAAAAATATGTTCTTTTATAATGCGGACAGCCTCCTCAAATGAGGTTCCGTTTGAGCACTGAGGCCCGCTTCTTAGAATAAACGGGCCGGTTTTTCCTGTAGGTCTAAGAGCGTGCCTTTTGGTATCTGGACTTTCAGTTTGAAGTATAGTTATCAATAGATTCCGGCTGTTGCAGATTCCCACCCTAAAATGGCTTTTTTTCGTTGTTTGCCTTCTCCGTAATTTCCAAAAATCCCAAGTTTTCGAATTACCCTGTGACAGGGAATAATAAAGGGAATCGGGTTCTTTCCAATGGCTGTGCCTACAGCCCGAACAGCTCCCGGGTTGCCAATGTGTTGGGCGATATCCTGATAGGTAACCGTATGGCCCAAGGGAATTCGGGTCAAAGCTTCCCAGACTTTGATTTGAAAATTGGTCCCTTTGATAAATAGGTGAAGTGGGGCAGGTTTGTCCGGCAATGCGGTTGCAAATATCTTTGCTGCCATGTTGCAGGTTTTCATATCATCCCTTGCAAGTTCAGCTTTTGGCCAGGAATCTTGGAGCCATTGAGCAAGCTGTTGCTCAGACTGTTCCCGGACAAATTTAAGGGAACAGATGCCTTGTGAGGTGTAGGCAATCATACAATGGCCAAAAGGTGACGGTGAAAATCCATACCCGATTTCCAGGCCGCGTCCTTTTTCTTTATATGTCCCCGGAGTCATGGCTTCACAGGAAATAAAAAGATCGTGAAGACGGCCCGGGCTTGATAATCCGGTTTCATAAGTGACATCCAGAATGTTTTTGGAAGTGGTCAGCAGTTTTTTTGCATGCTCTTTGGTTAAAAACTGCAAGAATCGTTTGGGACTGATGCCAACCCATCGTGAAAAAAGCTTTTGAAAATGAAACTCGCTTAAGTTGACCGCTCTGGCCACCATAGCAAGGGACGGCTGCTCTTCTCTATTTTCATCGATAAAAGAGATGGCTTTTTCAATACGAATGTAGTCCTGTGCCAAAAACTCCAATTCATTCTTATCCATGGCGTGACTCCCTATACTTTAAGTTAGGAAAACTATACCATGGCCATTAGAATTATCCACCCGGTTCTTGCGCTGCTTCATTGTCTGGTTTTAATATGAAATCGGAGCATCATCAGCAGTGCAGAAGCAGTCAGGCTGATGAGCAAACCGTACCATACCCCGTAAATCCCAAGGTCCAGCCAAAATGCCAGTGCATAGCCGGAGGGAAGGCCGATAACCCAGTAGGCAGCCATGGTAAGTAAGGTTGGTACTTTCATATCTGTGATTCCCCGGAGTATGCCGATCCCTACAGCCTGGGTACCATCCGAAATTTGGAAAAATGCAACAATGACCAGCAGTGTGGCTGTAATTTCCAAAACGTTTGGATCTGAAACATAAAAACCTGGAAGTACATACCTGAGCCCTACAAAAACCAGTCCTGCCAGGGACATGAATATAATGCAGAGCAGTACAGCCCCAAAACCCGATGTCCGCACCTCAGAACCTGATCCGCGTCCAAGGGCATTGGATACCCGTATAGTACCAGCCGCTGAAATGCCTAGAGCACCCATAAAGGATATGGATGCCAGGTTAAGCGCAATTTGGTGGGCGGCCAGTTCTTCTACCCCCATCCATCCCACAATTACAGAAGATCCGGCAAAGGCAGATACTTCAAAAAAGTATTGGAACGCGCCTGGTATGCCAATGCCCAATAGGCGCCGGATAAGGGGAATATCAATTTTTTTGAACCGAAGGCTTGGATCAAACCGATTCATTGACGGGGCTTTCATGACAAATATCATCAGGCAGACAGCCATAAAGGTCCTGGAGGAAAATGTTGCAATCCCTGCTCCGGTAAGGCCCAATGCCGGCGCGCCCAGGTTCCCGAAAATAAACACCCAGTTGACAAACACATTAATCAGGTTGGCTGCCAGGGTAATGATCATGGCAGGTTTGAGTATGCTGATACCTTCGGCAAACTGACGGTATGACTGGAACAACATCATTGGAATTAGAGATAACCCAAGAACCTGCATGTAGATAATGGCAGGCTCTACGATAGCTGCGGGTTGGTTCAGCAACCTGATCACATATGCTCCGGCAAAGGTGATTCCGCAGAACAAAACACCTGAGACCATATTGACAATAAATCCCTGACGGAAGATTTCACCACATTGCTTATCTTTGCCAGCACCCATGGCAATCGCCGCAAGGGGGGTAATTGCCATGGAAATCCCGAGGCCCATTACCATAATCAGGGTGAACAGTCCATTGGCAATCGCTGCAGCTGCTAAGGCATCTGGCCCAACCCGGCCCACCATGACATTGTCCGCCACGGACATAGTAAGCTGACCGACCTGTCCAATAACAATGGGCAGGGAAAGAATCAGAGTTTTTTTGATGTGCCGGTAATACATGATCTTTGCCTTAACCTGTAATGAATCTTTTCAGAGACCGGCCATTTAATACCAGAATACGATTTTAATCAATCCCTATATCAAAAATACTAATGGCCATAAATTATAGTATTGGGCTTTGAGCCGGTAACCATGTAGTGAATGGCTGCATAATCTTTAATGATTATGAGTCTTGACGTTATCTTCCCCATAGGCACTGCCACCGGGATAACAGCTTTATTTTCAAAGCTTGCAGTTACAAAACTGAATAATGAATGGTATACAGCTTTATAACGTGTATTGCTAGTGAAACATATTAATTAAGACGTTAGGAGAAAAAATGACAGACGAATTAAAAAAACATGGCATGTTCAGTTTAAACGAACTGTTAACAACTGATTTGAATTCCGCAAAGCAGTTTTATGGTGAGTTGTTTGGCTGGACATTCACTGAAACAAAAAATATATACGGCAACCCTTACATAGTAATACACAAAGAAGGCACTTTTGTTGGAGGCATGATGTTAAAAGATGGAATTGTTCCTGATGAGGTGCCCTGCCTCTGGGATCCATACGTCAGTGTTGATGATGTTGACGCATCAGCAAAAAAAGTTGAAGCATTGGGAGGAAAAGTCATGGTCCCACCCACTGATATCCCAAACCTAGGCCGGTTTTGTGTTATAAATGATCCGCAAGGAGCAAGTTTGAATCTCATAACATATTCGGACAATACTTAAAAAAAAGCTACGGCCTTATGAAAACAAGGCGATGGCATATATGGATACCGGCTCTTTTATCCTAAGAAACGGCTGCCGTATTTTTTAATAAAAATCCGCCTGATACCTTTTTCTTAGGGTAAAAAAGCCTGAGTGCTATAGCTAAACGCGTTAACAGTGGTTAATCCTTTATTGCCTTAAACCTCTGCTCAGGGTAAAATCGCAGTTTCATCATAATCAGCTCTGTATAAGGGCATAATCTTTGAAGGAAAATACCATGACCTGCCTTCGTTGGATATCTATATTATTTGTATGTTTATGTGTCATACAGTCTGCTGCAGTTGCCGACAGTTTTGAACCCCACTTTTCAGGACAGCAGACAGTTGATGGTGAAAACGCAATTGCGGTTACCTTTTCACACCCTCTGGACGCCAAGCAGGATTTGTCTTCTTATTTTAGTCTTAAGAAAAAAGATGGAAATGATGTTGACGGTGCTTGGATTCTCTCTGAAGATCCCCAAGTGGTTTATTTCACGCAGATAAAACCAGACACCAAATATGAGATACGAATCGCCCCTGGGCTTAAATCCGAATCCGGTCAGACCCTTGCAGAAGAGGTGGCTTATGAAGTGAAAACCAGGCCGGTTGAGCCCATGATTGCATTCGGTTCCAGGGGATTTGTCCTGGCCTCAGAACTTGTCCGGGGGCTGCCGGTAGACAGTCTTAACATCAAACAGGCTGATATTGATTTTTTCAGGGTCAAGCCAGGTATGACAACTGAATTCAAAAAGAATTTTTGGTCTACTGACTATCTTTACTATTACCGGAGCAAAAACCTGCAAAAGATTGCTGATTTGGTGTATTCCGGCAGGTGGGATCTGGATATCAAAAAAGATTTACGTACCCAGGTAAATATTCCCATCACCCATATCCGTGAACTGAAGACCCCGGGAGTGTATTTTGCTGTTCTCAGGGGAGCAGGGCATTATGATTACGGATACAGGACCACCTGGTTTACCATCTCGGATCTCGGGGTTCATGCCAGGGTCTATGAAAGGGATATTCAGTTTTTTATCCAGAGCCTGAAAACTGCCAAAGCGGTCCAAAATGCAAAAATAGAAGGATTTGATAAGAAAGGGAACTCTTTGTTCTCCTTGTCTTCGGACAAATCAGGCAGGGCTGTGGCCAAAGGCAAATTTGACGCTCTTTCCCTGGTGTCTGTAACCCAAAAAGATCACATCAGCCTGTTGCCAATGGATGTTCCTGAACTTGATTTGTCTGAGTTTGAGACAGGCTCTGCCTTGTTCAGGCCAATGGAGTTGTTCGCCTATGGCCCAAGGGATCTGTACCGGCCAGGTGAAATAGTTGTTCTGGATGGCATCCTTCGGGATCAGGACGGGAGACTGAACAGGGCAGTACCCATCAGAGCAAAGGTAATCAGGCCGGATGGGCGGATGGTAAGGGAGTTCACATGGAAACCTGGAGAAAAAAGTCATTATCATACAAGCTTTCAGCTTCCTCAAAACGCACTTACAGGAAAGTGGCGTGTGGAATTTACACATGGGGCTGGCAGACTTACACCTTACCCCTTTGTGGTTTCTGAGTTTTTACCGGAACGGATGAAGCTGACCATTGAGGATGACGCTCACAAGATCCTTGCCCCGGAAAGTGATCTTTCAATACAAGTCCAGGGTGATTTCCTATACGGGGCACCTGCTGCCGGAAGCCGCACAAATGCACTGGTACACATCAAACCCGCCAGGGAGCTGTTTAAAGACAAGTTGCCCGGATATGAATTCGGCAGTGTTCAAAATTTGATTAATACTTCCTATGAAACAGATGACACCCGCCTTGATGACACGGGAAAAGGCCGAATTGATGTGGACAACCAATGGACATCCGTAACATCCCCCCACTGGGTTACTGCCAATGTCAGCCTTTACGATTCCGGCGGCAGACCTGTGGTCAGAAATGCTTCCTGGCAGGTTTGGCCGGCTGAAAAACTTGTAGGCATCAGAAATATATCCGGTACAAAAGAAGATCCGGACCAGGTACCCTATAACGATACGGCACAATTTGAGGTTGTCATGGCCGATTCTAAAGGTAATCTGGCTGGTGCAACAGGATTAAAAGCAACTGTTATCCGGGAGCACCGGGAATACTATTGGGAATTCAAAAACGGTGATTGGCATTGG
>JAKSAU010000968.1 GCA_022361535.1 Desulfobacterales bacterium | reverse complement strand
GGATTTAAACAAAACAGGCCACAACCTTATTGATTCGACGGCTCAAGTGGTGTCTTTGGACTATATGGATGAAACCTGTCTTGATCTTATTTCCCGCTATCTGGCAGATCGTCCTGGAGAAGGGAGATTGGCCCGGATTCCCCAAGGGTCTGCCATTGCTATTGGGATGCATGGCAAGAGTTTCGAGGATATGGAGCCGCTTTTGTCTGATATTACGGATAAGGCAGCCGCAATAGGCGCTGATCCGTCAAATTCTTGGGCGTTTTCAGGCGCTGGCGATATAAAACAATTTGAAAGCTTGCGTCATCAAGCCATGGTCTCAGCTCTCTTTTATTCAAAAAAGAGTGACAATGAAACTCTATCTGATTCAAAACCATATTTTACATTGGATTTGGAAATAAACCCGGGTTTCATACAACCTGTTCTGGAAAGAGTGACATCCACCCTTTCTGAAAACGATTTAAAGGCCTGTGTATTTGGGAGCTATGGAAGAGGGCGCTTCAGAGTAACGCTGACAGACTTAAACCCTGAACAATACGATCAAGCAGAAAAGTGGATCGATTTTTGGGTAACCAACCAATCAAATGATTATTTGATATACCCGGTATACGGCATAGGGAAAACGAGTCAGCACATTTTGTATAGTCCGGCTGTAAAGTTAAGGAAGAAACAGATCATAGATCAAATAAAACTGAGCGCCAATGCACATTTATTGAATCCCGGAAATATGAATAATGGAAAATAAATATGAAGTCTAAGTATTTAATGGGTGCGGATGTGGGCACCCAGAGTGCAAAAGTATTGATTTTTACCCTGGAAGGAGAAATTGTCTGCCAGGGGTGCCATCCTCTAAAAAAGCTTGCCATACCAGCCCCCCTGCTGGCTGAGCATCCCGAAGATGATATATGGGATGCCCTGACCAAAGCATTTAGGCAAGCCATGAAACAGTTCGTTAACGAACTGAATTTAGATCCTGTTGATATTCAGGCAATGGGCCTTTGTGTTATCCGATGCTGCAGGGCGTTGTTAAAAAAAGACGGTTCTCTTGCATATCCCGTGATAAATTGGATGGACAAGCGCCTTAATTCTCCTTACTGCCACATTCCTGCCTACGGTGAAGTTGGATATGTCACTACATCCTCCGGTTATATCTCCCACAGACTGACCGGAGAATTCAAAGATACGTGTGCAAATTATATCGGTGCATGGCCAATTGATGACCGTACATTTGACTGGAAAACAGACACAAAAGCACTTGAGGACTGCGGAGTGACTGCTGATATGCTTTTTGATCTGGTAAAGCCAGGGGATGTTTTAGGGCATGTGACAAAAGAAGCAAGTGATGTCACCGGATTGCCCCAGGGATTGCCGGTGGTGGCGACGGCACATGATAAGGCGGTTGAAGCACTTGGGGCAGGAAGCCTAGACGCCGGTACAGTGCTGATTTCATTGGGAACGTATATAGGAGCGATGGTTCATGGTGAGCAATATGTTGCAGATGCAAATCACTTCTGGACTTTTCAGGCTTCCATGCCGGACAAATACCTTTACGAGTGCATGGGGGTTCGCCGCGGCATGTGGACAGTTTCCTGGTTCTGTGATCAATTTGGTGATGGTGTCACAAAAGAAGCTGCTCAAAAAAGCGTGTCTGTCGAAGACATGTTCAACGCCGAGGGAGAAGCTGTACCACCGGGTTGCGAAGGCTTGATTACAATTCATGATTGGGCACCTCCGGCAGAAGCTGTGTTCCGTAAAGGGGTGATGTTCGGCTTCGACGGCCGCCACACCCGGGGCCATATGTACCGCTCCATTCTTGAGGGGATTGCCTTTACCTTGAAAAATCATGTGGATAAAATGATGAAAGAATTGGGCACACCTGTTAAAAAACTGATTGTTTCAGGGGGCGGTGCCAACAGTGATTTATTCATGGGGATTTTTGCTGATGTGTTCGGTGTGCCAGCCTTTCGCAATCGTATCAAGGGATCTGCTTCTGTGGGGTGCGTTATTAATGCCGGTATGGCAGTAAATGCGTTTACATCCTATGAAACAGCTGTGGATAAAATGGTTGTTCCCGATGACAGGTTTGAAGCTAATCTTAATAACACAAAGATATATGATCGGATTAACCGGGAAGTGTATCAGCAGGTAAATCCATATTTTGATCCGATACTGGAAAAACTAAGCGCTATTGTTGATGAATAAAAGACAATTTTGAGCATCTCTATTTTTATAATTGATATATCAACTTAAAAAAAGAAAGTATTTTGTTTGCAAATTGCGATATTTATTGTTATGCCTATCTGTAACAATATCATAGATATGGGATAGAGCCTTATCAGAAGGAAAGTTGTTTTTTCCAAAGCGCATTATTCAAAGCGTTCATCCGGGAAAAATGGCAAAGGGCTTGCTAAAGACAGACAAAAGGCAAAACAATGACAGGGCCGGAACAAATCGGACAATTGCTCAAGGCAGATCTTGATACACACGAGTGTTCGTTCTCACCCATACCCCAGCTCGGCCTGACATACCTAAAAATTAAAAAAGCAATAAAACTTGTAAGTATACGGTTGAAGCATTCTATAAATCCATGGAGTGGAATGAAAATAGGGTTTATACCCACCTGTTAACCAAAGAAATACATATTGCGGAGGAAAAGGCGTGATTCAGTCATCTAATATAACCAACCGGTCAGTAGGAATGAAAATCCTGACCGATGACCAGATCTGGGAAATTCGCCAGGCCGCCTTTGACATCATTGAAAAGGTAGGATTCAAGTGCGAGCATAAAGGGGTCCATAAACTCATGAAGCAGGCTGGTGCCTGGATTCAAGGAAATAATATCAAGATTCCCAGATATATCGTGAATGAATGCCTGGTGTCAGTTCCAAAAGGCTGGACCATTTATGACAGGAACGGAAAAAGGGCCATGGAAGTGGAAGGCGAAAAGAGTCATTATGGGACGTCTACGGCAAGCCCTAATCACAGGGATCCGTTTTCCGGGGAAATTCGGCCCACTTCCATTGATGATATCGCCCTTGGGGCCAAGGTTGCAGATGCTCTTGACGGTATTGATTTTGCCATGCCCATGGGATCAGCACAGGATGTACCCCAGGATGCTGCAGAGGTCCATGAATTTGAAGCACTGGTCTCAAATACAACTAAACCCTCTGTCTTTATAGGATATTCGGCATTAGGTCTGGAATATGTATATGAAATGGCTGCTGTTGTTGCAGGCGGGCAGGATAAACTTAGGGAAAAGCCTTTTCTCATTGCTTATCCCGAGGCCATAGCCCCGTTGTTTTTCCCAAATGATGTAGTGGACAGGATCTTCGTTGCTGCAGACAGGTTTATGCCCCAGTTGCCCGGATCTACAGTACAGGCGGGTGCGACAGGACCTGTCACCCTGGCAGGCTTGATATCCCAGATGACGGCCGAATCCTTGATTCATATCACCATCGCACAGCTTCGCAATAAAGGGTGTCCTGTTGCCATGAGCGGTAACGTCGGCATTTTGGATATGCGCAATGCCCTGATGACCATGGGGGCACCTGAAAACAGCTTAGGATTAGCTGCACAGGCCGAGGTTGCAAAATCCTTTAATCTTCCCACATGGGGGCTTGCCGGAGCAACGGATGCCAAGTGCCTTGATGCACAAGCAGGTATAGAATCCTGCTTTTCGATCCTCAGTCAGGGCATGTCAGGTCTTAACCTGATTCACGATGTGGGCTATATGGCTGCGGGTATGGCATGTTCAATTGAACAACTGGTTATGGGCAATGAGGTTATCAGCATGGCCCGAAGGTTTGTGCGTGGCATAGAAGTAACACGGGAAACCCTGGCTCGCCAGGTAATAGAGGATGTCGGACCGACAGGGCATTTTTTGGTCCAGCCCCATACCATGGATCATTTTAAAGAGGAACTATCTGTCTCGAAACTTATGGATCGCCAGGCCATTGGCCCATGGCAGGAAGCTGGCTGTCCTACTATGGCTGACCGGGTTTTGGATGAAATCAGGAGCATAAAAGAAAACCATACGCCGGAACCACTGAGCGATAAAGTGATTACAGAACTTGACCGGCTTAAGAAGGAAGGCGAAAAAGAGATCCTTTCCAAACTTGAAAAAGGATAGATAAAAAATGACAGAAAAAAAATATGACGCCATTATCATTGGTGCGGGTATCATTGGTAACTGCATTGCCTACGAATTGGCGCGTAAAGGTTATAAAACCTTAAGTGTTGATAAGCTCGGTGGGTCCGGATTCGGATCTACATCCGGTTCCTGCGCTATCATCAGGCTTTATTATTCTTCCCCTGAAGGGGTGGCCCTGGCAAGGGAAGGCTACTATTACTGGTTGGATTGGAACCGCTATCTTGGTGTTGAAGATCCCGACGGCATGGCCTATTACAAGAATACAGGCGCCATGGTCTTTAAATCTGATGTTAACGATAACCTGGAAAAAGTAAAGGAATCTTTAGACAGCTTAGGGGTTGGTTACCTTGATTTAACACCGGAACAGATGAAAGACTACATACCTAAACCAGACCTGCGTTCATTTTATCCCCAGAAAACCATGGATGAGGATGGATTTGGTGAACCAACCGGTGACAGCATCACAGGGGCGGTTTATGTACCCGAGTCCGGATATGTCTCAGATCCGAAATTGTCCACCCATAACGTGGAGATGGCCACAAGAAATGTTGGCGGCGATTTTCTGTTCAATGCTGAAGTGACAGGCATTTTAAAAGAAGAGGGCAGGGCAGCCGGTATCGAACTTGCTGACGGTACTCAGATCCATGCCCCAATTGTGGTAAATGTTGCAGGGCCCCATTCTTATAAAATAAATGAAATGGCCGGTGTCCTGGATGACATGAATATCAAAACCCGGGCGCTGCGGGTTGAAGTTGCCCATGTGCCAAGTCCTGAAGGGCTGGATTGGGAAAAAGACGGTGTGATTACATCTGATTCAGATACCGGGGTCTATACCCGACCTGAAACCGGTAACCATTTTCTTATCGGCAGTGAAGAACCTAAATGTGATCCGTTAGAATATGTAGATCCTGATGACTTTAATCCGGATTTGACCATACAGGCTAAAACCCAGGCCATGAGAGAAGCCATGCGTATTCCGTCCCTGCCGATTCCCAACCAGACCCAGGGAATCGTAGATTTGTATGACCTGTCAGACGATTGGTATCCTATTTATGACAAATCCTGTCTCCCCGGATTTTATCTGGCCATCGGCACATCAGGAAATCAGTATAAAAATGCGCCGGCTGTGGGGGATTTCATGTCTGAGCTGATTCAATATTGTGAAGGCGGAAATGATCATGACAAAGAGCCCTTGCAGTATAAAATGAAATATATTAATCATACATTAAACATCGGGTTTTTCAGCCGCAAGCGACAGATAAACGAGAATTCAAGTTTCTCCGTCATTGGATAACAGACGATCTACGCAAAAATAAATAAACTCACCAATAGGAGGCCGTTAACTCTAAAAGAGATTTACCAATAGCAATACATCCTACCACCATAATTACTGTGTCCGACCGACCAAAATCAAAGGACAACAAAAGAGGAGGAAGAATGAAGAAAAAAATGCACCCAGCAGTACAAGATCTGAAAAGTGACATGGATAAGGGGAAACTTTCTAGACGGGAATTCCTTAGAATGGCAACCCTGCTCGGCGTATCTGCGTTTACTGCGACCCAGATGGCCGGACTGTCATGGACTGCAAAAGCTTTTGCAGGCAATGTAAAACGTGGCGGTACCCTGCGTGTTGCAACTGCCCTGCAGAAAATTGCACATCCTGCGACCTATTCATGGATTGCAGGTTCAAACGTAACTCGCCAGGTTGCAGAATACCTGACAATGACTGACGGTAAAAACATCACTCATCCTTATCTTTTGGAAAATTGGGAAGCCAGTGACGATCTGAAAACCTGGACTCTGAATCTAAGAAAAGGCGTAACCTTTAATAATGGGGATGCCTTTACTTCAGACGATGTTATTTTTACCATGGGACAGTGGTTGGATGAAAAGGTCGGGTCCTCCATGCGTGGTATGATCGGCGGATATCTGGATGCCAACGGGATTGAGCGGGTTAACGACCACCAGGTCAAACTTCATTTGAACAAATCTGAAATAGCAGTACCTGAACATCTTTTCCAATATCCTGCCCAGATTCTTAACCATAAAACCTTTGAAGGTGATTTTCTCAAAGCGCCACATGGCACAGGTCCATATGTCCTGGAAACTTACCGTGAAGGCGAAATTGCAACTATAAAGGCTCGCCCGGATTACTGGGGTAAAGGGGTAGACGGTAAACCCCTGCCTTATCTGGATGGTATGAAATTCATTGATATGGGTACGGAAACCGCACCCATGATTTCTGCCATGAAGAGCGGCGACATTGATTTTATCGACCTGTCTGATATTGCAGGAACTGATATTTACCTTGCATTGAAAGATGATCCCAAGGCCCAGATTCTCACAGCGCCTACAGGGTCTGCCCGCGTTCTTCGCATGCGGGTAGACTTGAAACCATGGGATAATGAAAAAGTACGTCTCGCCCTTAAAAAATGTCACAACCATGAAAAGATTCTCGCCCTTGCACAGATGGGCCAGGGACTTGAAGGGCAAGACTTTCACGTTTACCAGCTCCACCCGGAGTATTGTCCTACCAAAACGCCTGCCTATGATCCTGAAGGGTCAAGAAAACTTTTAGCAGAAGCGGGATATCCAAACGGTGTGGAAGTCAACCTGGCAGTCGGTTCCGGATGGCCTGATATTGTCCGCTATGCTGAAATTCTAAAACAAGATGCTATGGCAGGGGGATTCAGGATTAATATTCAGACCATGCCCAACTCTCAATACTGGGAAAAATGGACTGAAGTTGACCTCGGTGTTACACCCTGGACCCACAGACCCCTTGGTACCATGTGCCTGACCCTTGCTTACACAGCCGATGAAAATGGAAAACCTGTTGCCTGGAATGAGTCCCGCTGGGTAGACAAAGAGTTCTCCGAGCTTCTTGATAAGGCAAACGGTACTCTTGATGTTGAAAAACGGCGCAAGATATTCTGTGACCTGCAACGGATCCAGTATGAGAGAGGCTCGATTGCCATTGCCTACTGGCGTGCTGTATGGATGGCAGCAGGAGCTAATGTTAATGGTCTTGAAGGCCATCCCAACGGATATATGCTTTTCAATAATGTCAGCTTGGCATAGATCTAAACCAAAAACATCTGCCGGGTGTTTTTTTGGTCCGGCAGATGTAGCCATTTAGAAAAACAAGGACATATATGCTTGTTTTTATTTTAAGACGTTTTTTGCTGCTTTTATTGACCATGGTTCTCGTATCCGTGGCTGTCTTTATCATTGCTGAATCCTCTCCGGGTAATATTGCCAAGAACGTACTTGGCGCTTTTATTACCCCTGAACAGGAAGCCTCATTTCTCAAACAAAATGGGTTGGATAAATCCATGGCAACCCGTTATCTTTATTGGGTTGCCGGCAATGACTGGATTGCAAAGGACAAGGTTGGTATGCCGTTGAAACGAATCACCACCAAAGAAGGGTTTGAAGAGTGGTGGGCGGTAAAAGAGGACGGCAGTCTGCTTCGATGGAAAATATCAGGAGACGATATTGTAGCAGTAAACATGGCTCAGGACGGTACCCGCACTGAGTATACGGACAATGAGCGCTGGGTTCCTTTAGAAGACGGCACCCATGAATTTTGGGGGTTAGATCGCCAGAACCATGCCGTTCGCTGGGTAAAAGGGGATACGGAAAAAGTCTGGACCTTTATCATGGGTAAAGGCTGGATGGAATCTTCCGGCGGCCCTAAAGAGTATATTCCATTGAAAAAAGGATTTATCAGAGGGGATCCAGGTATTTCGTTTCGTACCGGCCGTCCGGTATCCAAAAGCCTGTACATTCGGTTGAGAAATTCCGTGGTACTGGCTGGCACTGCATTTGTTATCGTGATGCCCCTGGCATTGCTTTTAGGCGTGATTGCAGGCCTTCGTGAAGGCAGTTTCAAAGACAGGGTCCTTTCTGTCGGCGGAATGATGTTTTCTGTGGTTCCCGAGTTTGCAACAGGAATTTTTCTAACACTGATATTTTCAATGTGGCTTGGATGGCTGCCCGGTGCATCCATTTTAGGAGAGGCTGCACCTTGGGAAAAACCCATGATGCTCGTTTTACCGGTGCTTACCCTGACTTTGATCGAATTGGGGTATGTGCTGCGTATCACGCGGGCGTCAATGGTGGAGGTCATGAAATCACCGTATATCAGAACAGCTTTTTTAAAAGGGCTTCCCTATAAACAAGTGGTATTAAAGCATGCGGTACGAAATGCTTTAATCGCCCCCATTACCGTGATCATGCTGCATGTTAACTGGCTTCTGGGAGGTATTGTTATTGTAGAGGTTGTGTTCGGCTACCCCGGCCTTGGGGCATACCTTTTGGAGTCCGCTCTTTACAAAGATTTTAATGCGCTTGAAGCCGGTGCCATGATTATGGTTACAGTTGCCGTAGGCACCCAGCTTGCCGCAGACATTATTTACACCTTTTTAAACCCAAGGATACGGTATGCCTGAAAACAACGAAACAAACAGTCAAGGCAGAACACGGATACAGAAAATTAAGGAAGCGTTGGCAATACTCTATAGCTCAAAAATTGCCATGGTAGGTCTTGCCATCGTTTTTTTCTGGGTATTTGTGGCAGTTTTTGCCCCGTACCTTACAGAATACGGCCCTTATGACCAGGATTGGAAGGCACCGAACCAGGGACCGTCAGCTCAGCATATTCTTGGAACAGATGAGTTGGGAAGGGATCTTTGGGCGCGTCTTATTTACGGCGCAAGAGTGGTGCTGGTGGTCATGCCGGTATCTGAAACGCTTGTACTACCTGGAGGTACAGCCATCTGGGGCGTATTGGTCGCCTTGTTGATCGGCTCCACATTAGGTTTGATCGGCGGATATAAAGGCGGATGGATAGATGAAATTGTCATGCGCTTGCTGGATGCAATGATGGCAATACCGGTTATTTTACTCTATCTTATAATTGTTGCAGCCATTGGTGCTTCCGCTGTTAATGTCGTGATTGCCATTTCCATTGTTGGTGTACCGGGCATTGCCCGTCTGGTGCGAAGTTTAACCCTTGATATAAAAACCCGCGAATACATTCGGGCGGCTGAAACCCGTGGTGAAAGTGCCTGGTATATTATGTTCGTTGAGATCCTTCCTAACACGCGCGGCCCTATCATCATAGATGCCATGCTCAGGATCGGATATGCCATTTTTGCCATGGGAACCTTGGGATTTTTAGGTATTGGCATGCCCCCACCATCGCCGGACTGGGGTTCCATGGTGGCCAAGGGGCGTGCTTTTATCCTTATGGGAAGCCCCTGGGCTGCACTTTGGCCGTCTTTGGCCATTGCCTCCCTGGTTGTAGGCTTGAATCTTCTGGCAGACGGCATTCGTGAGGAGTCAATGAGATACCAGTAAGTTTCAGGCAGATGATACCAGTTCGCAAGCGAGACACGCTACGGACGTTGAAAAACCATTCAAAAGCACAGCTTGGGGTGTGCGTTTGGAAAAAGAACTAAATAAAGCCTATGGAAAATACATCTAAAGTACCTGTACTTGAAATAACAGACCTTGCCATTTCCTACAAAACCAGGAAACGGGATGTGCCTGCGGTCCGGGGCGTGAATTTTACTGTTCATCAGGGTGAAACCGTTGGTGTTGTAGGTGAATCCGGGTGCGGTAAAAGTACCATTGCCTTTGGTATCCTGGATTTTCTTGGTGCCAACGGCAGGGTGGTAGGTGGCTCAATCAAGTTTATGGGCAAGGAAATGGTGGGCACGCCAAAAGAAGAGCTGCGCCAGATTCGGGGTAATAACATCTCCATGGTCTACCAGGATCCCATGCAGGCCTTGAATCCTTCCTTGACCCTTGGCAGCCAGCTTTCAGAAGTGCTGACTGCCCATACGGATATGACCCGTAATGAGGCCTGGGACAGATGTATTGCCATGCTGGAACGGGTCTATATGCCGGATGCGGCAAACGTCATGAACCGGTACCCGCACATGATTTCCGGCGGCCAGCAGCAGCGTGTTATTATTGCCATGGCGCTTTTAAATAATCCGGCTCTGCTGATCATGGATGAGCCGACAACTGCACTTGACGTTACGGTAGAAGCGGCCGTCCTGGAACTTATCGAAGACCTTAAAAAAGATTTTAACACAGGCATCATTTTCATCACCCATAACCTTGGCGTTGTGGCCAAGGTCAGTGACCGGCTTTGCGTCATGTACGGCGGGGAAATGGTGGAACGCGGACCCATTGATGAGATGTTCACCAATCCGGCTCATCCTTATACGCGTGGGCTGCTGTGTTGTGTTCCCAGGCTTGGAGACAGTTTAACCAATAACCGGCTGTGGTCTATCAGGGGCAGGGTTCCGCATCCGTCAGAACGGGCTAAAGATTCATGTATTTTTGCTCCAAGGTGCGACTGGTACAAAGACGGTATTGGACTGATAAATAAAAACTTAGTTGCCAAATGCGACAAAGAGCATCCACAACTTGTTGACATTGGTGAGGATCATAAATCAAGGTGTTTTCTTGGCAAAGAAACGTTAAAAGTGCCTTGGGATGAATATGCAAGAGGCCAGAAAAAAAGCCTGGTCCATGTGCCTGAAGATGATGATGACTTTGACACCGTTGATAAGCTTCTCAACGTGGACAATTTAAAAGTCTGGTACAAGGAACGCAATCCATCTTTGAAAGCCATGCTGGGTATGGAAAAACGAAGGCATATCAAAGCTGTGGATGATATTTCTTTAAAGGTGATAAAAGGCAGTACCGTCGGGGTAGTTGGTGAGTCGGGATGTGGTAAATCAACCTTGGTGAAAGGAATTATCGGTCTTGAAACACCCACTGACGGCAAGTCAGATCTAATGGGACTGGATATTACCATGCCCGTAAAACAACGGGATCTGTCTTTGATCCGGGAGCTGCAAATGGTTTTCCAGAATCCGGATTCCACATTGAACCCGTCTTATTGCATTGGTAAACAGATTGCACGACCTATCCGCAAATTTAAGACCGTTCCCAAGGGACAGGTTCGGCAGGAAGTTGAGCGGCTCCTAAGATCGGTAAAACTGGCTGCTTACTATTATGATCGGTATCCTAGACAGTTGTCAGGTGGTGAAAAACAGCGTGTCGGGATTGCCCGGGCTCTGGCTTCAAGGCCTTCTATGGTTATTTGTGATGAGCCGGTATCTGCATTGGATGTGTCTGTTCAAGCTGCGGTACTTAATCTTCTAAATGAAATTAAAGAAGAACTTGGCACCACCATGATATTTATTGCGCACGATTTGAGTGTTGTTAAATTTATATCGGATTTTGTGGCAGTTATGTACCTTGGTCAGGTGGTTGAGTTCGGACCGGTTGAATCCATATATCCTCCGCCTTATCATCCTTATACAGAGGCCCTGCTGTCCTCGGTTCCCATACCGGACCCAAGTTCAAAAAGAAAATCCATTGTTTTATCTGGGGATGTGCCGTCTGCCATGAACCAACCTTCGGGTTGTTATTTTCATACGCGATGCCCGAGAAGAAACGTGCTTCCGGATAATGGACGGATTTGCGAACTCCATGAACCGCCATACCAGCGGCTTAAATCCGGGCATAAGATTATGTGCCACATTCCGGCAGAACAGCTTACCGAACTGGCCCTGGAAAGAAACGACCGGCGGATGACACTGGCTAAATAAGGATCTTTGAATTAAAGACATTCTGCATGAAACACATGTACAGGTAGAGGAAAAAAGAAAATGGACCGGATGCAGACGTTTACCCGCCAGGAACTGGACATGCTTCACAATGCCTCCATGGAGATTCTTGGCCGTACCGGTATGGATTTCAACCATGAAAAAACAGCCCGATTATTTAACTCTCACGGTATCAAGACAGAGGGAACAAAGGTTTTTCTAACCGAAAAACAAGTCCTTGCAGCGCTGGATACCGTACCTTCCAAATTCAAAATACACGCAAGAAATCCTGAAAAGAGTGTGGATGTTGGAGAAGATAGTTTTATCTTTATGCCGACAGGCGGAGCACCCAACGTGGCAGAACCCGACGGCTCACAGCGGCCGGCCACACTCGCAGATTTTATAAATTGTTGCAAACTGGTTCATACGTCAGACCAGCTTGATATGGGCGGATACATTATGGTTCAGCCCAATGATATTCCGGCAGAAACATCACATCTGGATATGATTTCCAACTACTTTTTGTTTTGTGACAAACCGGTTTTCGGTGGGTCAGCTACAGTTACAGCAGCCCTGGACACCATTGAGATGGCAGGATTGTTTTTTGGTGGAAAAGAGGCTCTTAAACAAAAGCCTGTGATGAACGCGGTTGCCAATGTAGCCTCACCCCTGCAGTTTTCAGAAGAGCAAACCGAGGTAATTGTCGCTATGGCTGAATACAATCAGCCGACAATTTTAACCAATATGATTCTGGCCGGTGCCAGCGGTTCTATCTCTTTGCCAAGCCTTTTAGCACTGCAGAATGCAGAAATTCTGGCAGGAATCGTTCTGTCTCAACTGGTATCGCCAGGTGCCCCTGTCGTCTTCGGGTCCACCTCAGCACCTATGGATATGAAAACCATGACATCTGCTGTAGGCGCATCTGAAACCCTTAAGATTGCAAATGCAACTACCCAGCTTGCCCGATATTATAAATTGCCTTCCAGATGCGGCGGCGGGTTAACCGATGCACATTTGCCAGACGGCCAGGCATTTGCTGAAAGTGCATTAATGCTCAGCACAGTGGTCAGGAACGGGGTAAATGTGGTCTACCATTCCTGTGGACAGATGGGATCATTCATTTCCATGAGCTTTGAAAAATGGATGATAGATGAAGAAATTTGTAAAACGGTTCGAGAATTAATCTGTCCGATTGATTTATCCCCTGATTCCTTTGATACCGATTTGATTCATGATATCGGTATCGGCGGACAATACCTAACCCATCCTAAAACATTTGATCAGTTCAAGCAGTTATCCCAGCCTATATTGTTTAATCGCAAAGACTATTCCAAATGGCTTTCAAGCAATGGAAAGGCAGTTCATGAGTGTGCGTCACAAAAAGTTGCAGACCGTCTGGATGCCTATGAAAGGCCATACATTGATTCCGGAATCGAAAAAGCGTTGCTGGAATTTGTTGCTATGCGGAAAAAAGAATTACTTAGCAACTAAGTAATTCATTTAAGTAATTCTTTTTGCAATGTCTTTAGTACTGCATCCTTCTTTTTTATCTTCTTAATTTCCTTTAATAATTTTTTGATTTATTTGATACTTTCGTGTATCGTTTTTTTAATGTTTACAAATGAAAAGTCGGAATTGAATTGAACGTTAAGGAATATCGCGGTTTGGGGATTTCAAGGATTTTG
>JAKSAU010000310.1 GCA_022361535.1 Desulfobacterales bacterium | reverse complement strand
TACTCAAGTTTTGAGCAGGTTCAGAATCTGGCTGATCGTATTGAAACTTTAGAGGTAGTTGATTCGGTCGAGTATGGCCAAGGATGGCTGGGCCGGTTTCTCAAGTTATTTAATTTGTTTAAAATGACCGGGTATGCCATGTGCAGCCTCTTTTTAATGATTGCACTGTTTATAACTGCCAATACGGTCCGACTGGCCTTTTATGCAAGAAAAACCGAAGTTGAAATCATGCGGTTGGTCGGGGCTACAGACGGTTTTATTAAAACTCCGTTCTATGTTGAAGGCCTTTTCCAGGGATTTTTGGGTGGCATCCTTGGCATGATTATCCTTTTGGCCGGTTACCTGACCCTGGCGTCAGGCATTTCCCAAAATCTGGGTTCCTATGTCTATATCGATATCCGCTTCCTTTCCTGGCAGGCCATGGCAGTGATTTTATTTTCCAGTACGTTTTTAGGTTGGTTCGGATGTTTTATTTCCCTAAGACAAATATTAAAATAGGGCCAAATACTAAAATAGGCCATAATTTTAAACTCGGTCTGGCCGTTTTATGCCTGTTGGCAGCCGTCGGGTTGATCCAGGTTGGGACTGCCCAGGCACGGGTCATCTATAAAGGTGTGGTCAATGCCTATAAGTTGAATATCAGGTCAGCCCCGGACAGGCGCGCTGATGTGGTGATTGTACTGGATAAAGGGGAACCTGTGGATGTGCTGGAAGCCCGCGGTGGGATTGGCGGGTGGCTAAAGGTTCAGTACGAGAACAAAAAAGGGTATGTGCGAAATCGTCCCAAATATATTACCTTAAAACCTGTGAAAACTTCTGTGCCTGAAAAGAAAAAAGCAGTTGTCAAAAAAAAGGGCACTGTACAAAAAAAGAAACAGGATCAAGCTGCTCAACCTGAGCAGGCTCGGGCCAAAAAAAAGGAAATCGAAAGACAGATTGTCGAAGAATCCCAGAAGGTGGAAACCTTTTCAGAACGTGAGGTGGAAATCCTGGACGGGCTCAATGAAATTGATTTTGCCCTGAACCGTTCGCGGGTAAGGGTTCAGGACCTGCGGCGTGAAAATCAGCTTTTGGCCATTGAAATTGATAAAATTCAGGAGAGCATCGTCCAGCTGGGCCGTTCCATGGATGAAACACAGGATTATGCCGGCCGCCGGCTTAATGCCTTGTTCCGCATGCACATGATGGGCAGCCTTGAAATGGCAGGTCCTCCGTCTTCCCTGTTTGATTTTTTTATTAAGCAAAATGCCCTGAAAAAAGTTGTTGGATCAGATCTTGCCATGCTCGACCGCCAGGTGCGTGATATGAAAGAGCTCAATCGCCTGGAAGAGGATCTTAACCGACAGAGCCGGTCAAAAACCGAGTTGGAAGAAGAGTTGGCCCTGCAGATCAGGATCCAGGAAAAAGAATCCCAGAAAAAGGCAGCCATTTTAAAAGAGATCCGCCAGAAAAAGAAACTTTCCCAGGCGGCCTTAGCATCGTTGAAAGAATCAGCCAGGGCGCTTGAAGAAGCGTTGGCGGAGATGGGGCTCAAAGGCAGTGCCACCCTGGATAATACCTCTTTTATCAGGCAGAAGGGCCGGTTGTCCATTCCAGTAAAAGGAAGGATCATTTCCAAATACGGCACCTCACGTAAAGGGGATTACAACTCCTTCACTTTTCAAAGTGGAATTGATATAAGAGTAGAACGGGGAGAACCCGTACGAAGTGTTTTCAAGGGTGAGGTCATGTTTGCCCAATGGCTTAAAGGATACGGCAATCTCATGATCATCAATCACGGAGACAACTACTATACCCTTTACGCCCATGTAGAAGAGCTGTTCAAGAAAAAAGGCGACCGTGTGGACACAGGTGAAGTCATTGCAACGGCAGGAGATACCGGTTCCATTAAAGGCCTCTGCCTTCATTTTGAAGTTCGTCACCACGGGAAGCCCGTAAACCCCATGAAATGGCTGAAAAAAGGAGCATAACAGATGAGATATGACGGTTGTCAATGGTTAAGACGCGTTGGGCTTGTTGCAGCCCTGCTCTTTTTTCTGGCCTCACCGGCGTCATCGGTCTGGGCGGCAGAAGACGATACCTACAAATCCCTCAAGCTTTTTGCCGATGTGCTTGAGGAGCTTGAGAAAAACTATGTGGATGAGGTTAAGCCTGAAGAGCTTGTCCACAATGCCATACGGGGCATGGTTGGCAATCTTGATCCTCACTCCAGTTTTATGCCGCCTGAAGCTTTTGGCGATCTACAGGATGATACCAAAGGTGCATTTTCAGGCATTGGAATCGTCATTACCATGAAAGACGGGATCCTCACCGTAGTTTCTCCCATTGAGGGAACACCCGCTTATAAGGCTGGTATTACTGCAGGTGACATCATCATCAAGATCGATGACGAATCCACCAAAGATATGGCACTATGGGAAGCTGTGAACAGGATGCGGGGTCCACGCCATAAAGAAGTCATCATCACTGTGATCCGTGACGGTGAGCCCAAACCTTTGGAGTTTACCCTGAAACGCGATATCATTCCCATGACAAGCGTCCGGTCGGTTATGCTGTCTCCGGGCTTTGGTTACCTGAGAATAACCAATTTCAGGATGAATACTTTGGAGGATGTGGAAAAGCAGTTGACAGCCTTGGAGAAGGAAGAGGGCGGTTTAAAAGGGTTAATTATAGATCTTCGCGACAATCCCGGGGGGCTTTTGGACCAAGCCATTAAAATTTCAGATTTGTTCCTGGAACAAGGGGTGATTGTATCCATCAAGGGACGCATGAAAAAAAATACCCAGGAGTTTAATGCTTATCCGGACGATCCAAGCCGGGAGTATCCCATTGTGGTGCTTATCAACGGTGGATCTGCATCAGCATCGGAAATTGTTGCAGGTGCCCTTCAGGACCATTCCAGGGCATTGATTCTGGGAACCCCTTCTTTTGGAAAAGGCTCTGTACAGACGGTAAGGCCTTTAAAAGAAGGTTTTGGTATCAAATATACCATTGCCCGTTACTATACGCCCAATGGCCGTTCTATTCAGGCCAAGGGCATTTCACCGGATATCGAAGTTACCCAGGGTACCCTGGTAAAGAAAGAAAAAGAAAAATCCGCATTTGACCGGATGATGAAAGAGCGGAATTTGAGAAATAGCCTTAAACCTGAAGGGGAAAAGGCTACACCTGATAACAAACCCAAATCAAAGAAAGATCTTGAAGCTGAGAAGTTGAATCAGGATGCCCAAGTGAAGCGTGCCCTTGATATTCTCATCAGTTACGGCATCTTCAGTAAAGTAAATGGCAACTAAGAAAACCACTGGCACGTCAAAAAAAGTAGCGAAAAAAAAGCCGGTTACCCGGAAAAAGGCTGCACCTGCTTCTCGAAAGCGGAAAACAACAGCCAGAAAACCGGTAAAGAAAACGGCAAAACCCCGTATCTTAAATGAGCTGAAAAAAACAGGTCTGGGTATTGCTATTCTTTTAGCTGTGTGCCTGACAACAGCCATGTTGGCGGATATATTTATCAAATCCGGCAGACCTGTCCCAACCTTGATTTCAGAAATTCCGGACGATCAGGAAACAACTGCCATCGAAAAAACAGCCAAAAAAAAATATGCTGTTGAAAGAGAAGGCGCTTCCACTCCACGGACTAAGGCAAAAGCAGCCGGGTTAAAGGAGAAACGTAAGACAGCAGGCAAAAGTTCTTCTGTATCTTCAGCCGTTCCTGATGAAGGTACAACTATTGTATATGAGGTGTTTGATGATGTTGATCCGGTTCATCCCAAGCCAAAAGTATCCACTGGCACCGGCGATCATACCCCGCAGATTGCGATTATTATAGATGACATTGGTTATGACAAAAGGCTGGCCATGGCCCTGGTTGATCTGGACAGGGAAATTACCTTTTCCATCCTTCCCTTCTCTCCTTTTGGAAAAACCATAGCCAAAAGGTTAAAGGCAAAAGGGGCTGAAGTCATGCTTCACTTGCCAATGGAGCCCACCCAATACCCGAAAGTGAATCCAGGTCCAGGCGCTCTTTTTGCTTCCATGTCCCCGGATGAGATGATTGCACAACTTAGAAAAGATCTGGATGCTGTGCCCGGTGTGGTAGGGGTGAATAACCACATGGGCTCACGGCTCACAGCTTTGCCGGATAAGATGAACCAGATTTTTACAGTATTGAAAAAAGAGGACCTTTTCTTTATTGATTCCAGGACGGCTCCGGATTCAAAAGGCGAGGCATCTGCCCGGCTTTTTATGGTTAAGTTTTCCCACCGGGATGTGTTCCTGGATAATTTTCAGAATGTTGAATATATC
Source organism: Desulfobacterales bacterium (assembly GCA_022361535.1). Next base: position 1,022 of record JAKSAU010000310.1, on the reverse strand, counting down.
ACAGGCCAGTTTCGCAAGTTGATCAAGCGGGCTAAAAAACACGGTACTGCAATCGGTATCGGCCATCCTTACCAGGCAACCCTGGACACCCTGAAAAAAGAGTTACCTAAGATGAACGGCACGATCAAACTGGTTCCGGCAAGCCAGCTTGTGGCTATCCCGGGCTAAATTCGGCTATTCTATATCTTGAGTCAGAGCATGCCATAATTCAAGGGCTTGTGATACGGGAATCCGAGCCGGCAGATCCGCATCCAGATTTTCCATAAAATGTGCGTTTACAGCTGTAAGCAACGTGTTGAGTTGGTCCAAATCCAACATGGCAGATTGGGGAAGCTGGGTTAATCCCTTGAAATTCTCAGGGCAGAAATCCACCACTGCCTCACCGTCTTTTTTCATATACAAGGGATACCCATGGGTTCGGCAGATCACTGGCCTCGCATCATATGCCATACAGGCATGATTCACCAGAAGCGGGCATTTATCTTCTCCTGACTCAGCTTGTACCAGTACCTTTTCTCTGACTTTTTCAGGAAGCGAGCAAAATGCTTTGGAGAGAATAAAGGCCTCAACCGGAAACAGGCTTAAAAACCTGCAGCAGTCATCACATCCTTTTTTGCAGGCGATCTGGTCTTTATGATCCTGTGTGACCTGGTTAATGTGGGTGTCAATCCGTTTGATAAGATCGAGGTAGTTTTTAAATAATGTGTCAAAAATATCATCGTTCATGTAATGCCTGTGTATTCCTTTTAATCCGATACGATCGTTTTTTATTTTTAAAAAGGAACATTATACTGCAAGATCGGGATAATTAAAATATGAGGCGCCATTACCCATGGTAACCGTATTTACATATACCGGCTCGTTAATTCTAAGAAGCGGCTGCCAAATTTTTTTAAAAATCCGCCTAATGCCGTCTTCTTAGAACTAACGAGCCTAAGTGCTCAAATGGCAATACCTTCTTTTGAGAATACTGCCGATAGTTAATCTAACCGCATTATAAAAGAATATATTTTTAAGAACCC
>JAKSAU010000370.1 GCA_022361535.1 Desulfobacterales bacterium | reverse complement strand
GAAGCCCCGGCCGGACAAGGCCATATCTCAGGGTCTTGATAATTATTTCATGGTTTGCTATGCCTGGTTCGGCAAAAAGCAAGTTCCTATAATTTGGATATGCGTATGTTGGTTGGCCTTTTGGCCGATCAACTCAGACTGAATATAATGGCTCGTTCTGGTAGCGACAGTCCGATGGGGAGAAAACAATGGCGTTAGCGTTTGATAATCAGGCATTACTGACAGGAGATGAGCATCTCAAGCAGACTCGTTCCAGGAACGGTGCGAATCGTTGTGTCTTTTCCGCAGTGAAACGGATCAAGGTCAGGACAGGGACAACCATATTTTTATGTGCTGTCATAGTGTTCATGATCTTATTTTTCGGTTTGCCTGATACCTTTGCAGAGGAAGATAAAAGGACAAAGACACGCCCAAGATACACCTTTGAAAAGTATTATAAATGGGGGAGCAATATTGAGGCAAGAATATGCAGATCCAATGTAACAGACCACTTGATTGCTCAGCTTTACAGAAAAAAAGAGGATGGATCGTACACAAAATATATATTCTCCGCTGTAGAGGCACGTCTCCGGAAAGACGACCCCAAACCTCAGGATGTGAGTGCACCCCTCAATACAATTGAAGCGGCAGGGCAATCCAACTGGGAACCTATGGATATAAAAATTGCATTAAAATTGTTTTTAAAAAGAATAATATATAAAGACAGAGCTTTTGGGGGCCAAGGTCATCGCTATTGGGGCATATACACTGGTTTTGGCCGCAAAATGTTCCGGGGGAATTTCTACAACCCGACTCGTAAATGTCTTAAATATACTACTCAAGTCATTCGGATTCATGATTATGATGGACGAGGAGACGGCAAGACTACCATGAGAATCAGGGACAAGTGTCTACTCGATGAAGACCTAAATTCTTATTATAGTGATTATAATGACACGAATGTTGTGAAGCCTGATGTCAAAGTGCTCCTGGTAGCAAAGATTACCGCTAATCCCCCTGCCGAAGTGCCTTACTGCAACGAAGTAAGCCCTGCACTGGAAAGCGAAGAAAACGGGCCTGTTCTCAAAAAAGAAGTAAAAACGGATCAAAATAAATCAACAGGCGGTCTGACCCTCACAGCCAAGTTCAAATGCTCCAACGGCATATGGTTCACATCAAAAGCCGAACGCGACGCATGCGAAAAAGGGGTCATGATGGAAAAGGAACAGGAACGCATCCGGGCTGAGGAAGCTGAAGCCGAACGCAAAAGGCAGGAAGAAGAGAAAAAAAGACAGGCCGACATTAAACGGCGAGAACGACTTGCCGAAACGGATCGGGCATGCGCGGAAGCGATTGCAAAAACCGGAAGCCCCTGTCATCCGGTATGCTCTAACCGTCCTGAATTCGCAGGCTGCAAGGCGGTGTCACAATGAGCCGTATAATTCAAATTCTGGCGGTGCTGATCATTATCTATGCTGTACCAAGCGTAATTCATGCTGGTAAAACCAAGTACACTCCCCTTTGGAATGAAGTCAGCAAACCGCTCAACGAGTTCAGGAACAAAGCGTGCCCAAGTGTTCAGCCGTTCAGTTTTTCGGATTTCGAAAAATTTGTTGAAAAAAACAAGCATGACATGGAGTGGATTGATGTTGAGGCAGACGTTTCTCAGGACACGATTAATGAGTGCCTGACCTATGACACCTGTATGAAAGAGACGGTCTGGGAGTACAGTGACTTCTACAAAATGACAAAGCAGGCATACTGTGCCTTTCAATGCAATCAAGCGGCTTCATCGACAGTCCGGAAGAATAAAAGATCCAAAGCTGCATACACCCGCGCCCGAAGCGCACACACCCTTCAGGCATACAGAGCCTTTGTCAGCAGGGGCATCAAAGGGCCTGAAATGGCTAAGGCAAAGCTTATTATCGCTTATGCCGAAGCCTACAATGATACGGTCTTAGGTAAGCTGTCTGAATACTATGATTCATACTATGCTTACCAATGGAAGAATGAACGTATGTACGGATACACCAATGGTCATCTGATCAACTATTCTCTCGCTTCCTTGCCAAAAAGCAGACTTTCCATAGATGTTTCGGGAAAAATAGGCATTGAACTGTGTCGACAAACAACCTGGCAGGGCTGGACATCGTGGGCTCACTTTACGGATTTCCATGTGTCGCACCGGGATATCGAAATAAAAGTCACAGAAATGACCTCAGTTTATCCCAGGG
>JAKSAU010000440.1 GCA_022361535.1 Desulfobacterales bacterium | reverse complement strand
GCATTTCCTTTATTAGGATTCTCAAAAATATATTCTTTTATAGTGCGGTTAGATTAATTATCGGCAGTATCCTCAAAAGAAGGTATTGCCATTTGAGCACTTAGGCTCGTTAGTTCTAAGAAGACGGCATCAGGCGGATTTTTTAAAAAATTCGGCAGCCGCTTCTTAGAACTAACGAGCCGGTATTTGTTATATGGGATACCCTTGTTCACCAGGGCCAATATGACTAATTTTAAAAAAGCTCTTGAAATTGACTCAGTAAGCAGCCAAACTACCCGTTAAATTTGAACTTATCCGGGGGTACCACATGAACTCAAAACTTGCTTCAATATTCATTACGATCATTTTTCTATTTACTGTTTTCCCGGCAGTCGCAGGCATGTATACTTGGAAGGATGAAAATGGGGTGCTCCATGTAAGCGATACCCCACCTCAGGTCCAAGAACCTGGGACTGTCAAAATTCTACCCGAAGCAAGTTCTGCAAATGACTCGCAAAAGGAACCTGAGGTTGAGATATTTACCACTTCCTGGTGCAGGTACTGCAAAGAAGCAGTCGCCTTTTTAGATTTAAAAGGAATCCGGTATGTAAAACATGATATTGAAAAACAACCATGGGCAAAAACAAGAATGAAAAAACTGGGGGGCGGTCCAGGGGTTCCCTTTGCCGTAATTTACGGTGAAAAGGTCAAAGGTTTCTCGGAAACCACCTATACCAGGGTTCTTGGCCTATAATTATTCTGAGCCTTTCAGACAACTATTATTTTGAGTCTATGAAAACTTTATAGCAACCTATAAAAAACTATATTCACTTATTCTGCAGGCGATCGGCTTTCCATTTCTTCTTTTTCCAGGTGTTCTTTAATTCTTGCAATGGAAATCACTTCTTCCTTTCTTGCCGACGGAGTCAGATAGGATTTAAGTTTTTTATCCAGGACCCTGGGGTGGATATCCGAAGCTATGGATACGACACCTTCGGTTATAATTCTTTGGAGTAGCAATTCCTGGCTGGTTCTCTCACGGATGTTGGCGGCAATGGGATAACAGACCATATTGGCCAGAATAATCCCGTAGAGTGTAGAGGTAAGGGCAATGGGAATGGTAGCCATCAGTGTTGCAGAATCGCCTATACCACCCAGCATACCTATAAGTCCCACGACCGAACCAACCAACCCGAAAGCCGGTGCGACATCGGCCATGGTTTGGAGCATTCTTAGAATTTCATCTCGACGTTTCCTGAAAAAAAACATTTCAGCATTTAAGGCCTCACGAATCTCCTCAGGCGTGTAATTATCCACCATTAGACCTATAGCTCGGCGCAGGAAAAAAATTGTGGTCTCCTCTTCCTCTTTTTCAAGGTAAAGGATCCCTTTTATCCTTTGTTTTATGGACAAATCAACCAGGATTCCTACGATAGTATCCGGTTTTAGGGTCGGCTTTGTATATGATGCAGCTATAACTTTGAGAAGAATTTGGATTCTCTCCATGCGATATCCAAGAAAAATCGCCGTGCAGGTTCCTCCAACAACAATTATAAATCCGGACAAATTAATATAAAGGCCGGCATTCCCATGGAAAAAAAATCCGGAACAAAAAAGGAGCAAACAAATAGCTACGCCAATGATATTCTGTTTACCATGGTGCCATATACCCATTTTTTCCATAGTTTCCAAGTTGTTTCCCCTTTATCTTTATGGTGACGAATTCACATAAGGCCGTTCTTTCATCAGGATAATTTCAACCCGACGGTTCAGCCGTCTGTTCAAAATGCTGTTGTTTGGTCTGACCGGCTGGTGCCAGGAATGTGCACTGATAAAAAACCGTTCTTCGGGAATCCCGGTTGTTTCAATTAGAAAGCGGGCTGTCGTGGCTGCCCTGGCAGCAGAAAGCTCCCAGTTGGTGGGATATGCTTCAGAATTATTGGGCATGCTGTCAGTATGCCCAGACACATTGATAATATAAGTACTATCCCTCAAAAGGTCTGCAATCTGCCACAACCGCTCCCTTGCCTGGGGCCGAAGCACTGCAAGTCCGGTATCAAATAAGATGTCTCCCGCAATAGAAATCCGGACTGCTTTATCTGATACAAGGTCCACATTCACGGTATCATCAACAAACTCATCCATAAACGCTTCTTTGGCTTTATCATAAATATCCGACGGATTATGCAGTGCCTGTACATCCATCACTCTGCCGCTGCCTTCGCCATCCGAAATCCGGCTCCCGCCCTGGCCTGTCCCAAGTCTCAGTTCCCGATTTCCAGCCTGGTAAACATAGAGAACTGTGAACAACACAAACATGGTCATCATTAAATCTGACCATGAAACAGCCCACTTATCCCTTTTGCGTATTATATTTTCAGATAAGACATCTTCAGCGTAAGGGTCAAACTCAGCAGACGTAAAAAAACCGGAGGACAACCTGTTCTGTAAAGGTTCTTCACCGGTTTTCTTTTCATCTATTTGATCATTTATGTTGCTGTTCATGATACCATGCCTATTTTAAAGGAGGTTTGTGATAGAACTTTCCAGACAACATTGTTCAGCCTGCATTAAATAGATCGGTGTTATGTTATTCAACCTTTAATACTGAGAACTTATTGTTTCTCCATTACAGCAACTACACAAAAATCGCAATGCAATAAAATTGACTACAGAAAAGTATAGATTAATTTACTTTACACATTTTTGTTTCTCAATCCAATCAAAGTAATCTTGATTATTAGTTAAAAAAAATATCGTTCAGATGTAAAAGACAGGAACAACTATGCTCTGGTAAATATTCTAACGGCTATTGTGGACCCCTCAGGCTGGACAAAAGTTCTATTTCAAACCATAAGCCAGAGCATGCAACCCGCCAGGCCAACGAAGATCTGAATATTTCCAATGGCTCCGATCAGATTTGACGGATTAAACGAAGCTAAAATCATGGTGGTACTTCCAATCATCATCGCAAAAAAATGAACTAATGAAGCTGCAGATCCGGTTTATTTGTCCTGGTGGGCAAGCATTCCCGGCATGGTCCGGTGCCCGAAAACTCGTTGTTCTTTATTCACTGACATTCCATTTTATTTTTACCTGGGTGCCCTCGGCCGGCCAGGAATGAATTTCCAACTCCCATCCAAACCGCTTACAAAGCCTGGATACGATACTTAAGCCTAAACCGAACCCCTGGCTACTGTCTCCTTTGACATGGGACTCAGTCACAGAGGTTAACCTGTCCGGCTCAATGCCCATGCCCGTATCTGTTATCGAAAGAAAATCCTGCTCACAGACAATCGTCACAGACCCTTTTGCTGTGAACTGGAACGCATTTCGGACCAGATTGGCCACAGTGATATATAGGACGTCTTCCCTGATACGGAGTGTGGGATTTGCACGTACATCCAAATTTACCGCAACCTCTTTGTTCTCAAGCAGATATTGAGTATTCTTGACTGCTTTTTCTACCAAGCCCTTTAGCTGACAACTTTCACTGGGATCGTTCTCCTCCCTGGCCAGCCAAAGAAATGTCTCTATAGTGGTTTCCATATCTTTTACTGATCTTGAAATACGGTTTAACGGTTTTTTAAGTAAAGGATTCGCCTCTATTTCCGGTTGGGTTTCCATAATTTCAACCGCTCCTTTAACAATTGTAAGGGGCGTTCTCAGCTCATGGCTGGCATCGCGGGTGAACTGCTTTTCCCTTCGTATAAATTCCCTGATCCGCTTCATGGCCGATTCAATAGAAGCAGTCAGCATACCGATCTCCCCTTCACTTCGGTCCTCCACCCATTGTTCAGGAATATTTTCAGGATTAAGGCCTTTGATTTTTTCCATAAGCGGTTTCATGGGTTTGAATAAAGATCTTGTGGCCAAAATACCGATAATGGTTCCCGGAATCAAAAGAAATGCCATGGAGAGCAATAGAATCTGGCGGGGATCCAAAAATTCATTTTCCTTAAAAAATGCACGGCCGTGGAATGTAAAATAATACGTTTCATCTGTATCAGGCAGCTTGACTACGCCGACATGGATAGGGGGCCTATTGGTTGTTGGATTAAGTTCATGAACACCTGGTTCAAGATCCTTGAACAGGTTATAAAACTTTTCAGGTAACTGGTTAAGCCCTTTATAAGAATTAATAAACCTGGAATGGGGCAAAGGTTGAGTTTTATCTTTTTCGTACTGGTACAAAAAATATTCAATTTCTGTTTCAAGGAGGTTATCCACTAACCGGCCAAGATTTTGTCCCAGGAGGACAAATATAATCACTCCGTTAACAAAAACTAGAACCGTACCAAAAACCAAAAGGGTTGCCACAAGACGGAACCGGACACTGCGATAAAATCTCATTTATTATTCCTTCAGTTTAAACCCGACCCCGTGAACCGTATGAATCAGAGCCCTGTTAAACGGCTTGTCTATTTTTTTTCTCAGGTTGTACAAATGACTTCTTAAAACATCGCTTCCGGGAGGCATATCACCCCATAAAGCATGCTCCATTTCCTGGCGGGAGACCACGTTTGGACTTGCTTCCATAAGCTGCTTCAAGATTGAAATGCAGGCATTATTAAGAATTATTTTCTGCCCTGCCCGGGTAACCTCAAAAGACCCCAGGTCCATGGTTAGATCTGCGACATTAAGTACTTTTTTGTCCATAGGTTTACGTTTGGCCAATGCCCGGATGCGGGCTTCTAATTCCTTTAGCGCAAAGGGCTTGACCAAATAATCATCAGCACCTGAATCAAATCCCAATAACTTATCATCAAGAGTATCCCGGGCTGTAAGCATAATGACCGGAACTTGTTTATCCGCCTCCTTGCGCAGTTTTTTGCACAATGTAATCCCATCCATGCCAGGCAGCATCAGGTCCAGAACAAGGACATCATACTCCTGGGTCAAAGCCAAATGAAGCCCACCAATGCCGTCCATGGCAAAATCCAGGATAAATCCTTTGGAGGTGAGAAAATCATTAATGTTTTCCACAATGGCTGGATTGTCTTCTATGATCAGTACTCTTATATTATCCTTCTCTTTCATGGGCTATCCCTTAACCTGAACTCTTCATGGATTAACCGATTCTGTCTGGAATTGGTGAATATTGCGGCCAGTATAATAGTCCAATTCCTCTAAGGCAAGCAGAAGAGAGACCTGGGCGTCTGCCAACTGGCCTTGTGCAGACACAAGATCATTCTGGGCTTCGTTGAGGCGGACAAGTGAGGCCTGGCCGACATCATATTCTTTTTTGACCAGATCACGGGTTATCTTGATCAGTTGGGTATTTTCCTGTTGTAATTCAAGTTTCTGACCTGACGATGTGACATTATCAAAAGCAGAGCGGATTTCCTTTGTTGCTGTGATACGAGCATCATCAAGTTCTTTTTCAAGCGCCCTTTTTTCTGCTGCCACACTGCGTATGGCAGATCTGGTAGATCCACCGGAAAAGAGTTCAAAACTTACTTCAACGCCGACAGATGCGCCCATGTAATCATCATCATTAATGTAATCAAAATCATCAACACCGCTTGCACCATATGCACCGGTCAGGTAAATTGTCGGGAAATATCCTGATTTTCCCCTTTCTATCCTCGCCTGAGCATCCTGGACTGCCAGTTGGTCTTCTTTTAAGTCGGGCCTTTTCTCCAGAACTGTTAGGATATCTGCTTGCAGGTTAAATGCTTGAAGACCCGTTTTATTGTCTGTTTCACCAAGGTCATTTAATGCCTGGATTGCCATGCCTTCAGGCAAACGCGAATCCTCATACCCCATAAGTGCGGCAAGCCCGTAACAGGCCTCTTGAAAATCCTGTTGAGCCTGAATCACCTCAGACTTTGCAGAATTGACCTTGGTTTTAAAATTAAGCACATCACTATATGAGCCTGTACCCATGCGTTCTTTGGCCTCTGCTTCTTTTTCCTGCTCAAGGTTAAATGACATATCTGACTGGGCAATCCGTATGTTTTCCAAAGCTTGCTGGGCATTCAGATAGCTTTGAGAAACAGACCAGATAAGGGTCCGATGGGCATCTTCATGGGCAGCAAGGTTCATTTTTTCTCCGTATTTAGCGGACAAAGTATTGTATTTGCGGTAAAACCCCTGGAATAGAACCTGGGTGGCTGAAATGGCATTTGTATACTTGTCCTGACTTGTTCCAAGGCTCGCTTCAGTCTCTTCAGAATAATCCCAGGATGAATTCAAACCAATAGTAGGCATGTAATCAGCCTGCGCCTGGGCTATAGCTTCTACAGCCTGCGCTACCCTTTCCCTGGCAGCAGCCAGGGTCGGGCTGTTTTCCAATGCTGTTTGTTTGGCCCGGGCCAGAGTCAGTAGGG
>JAKSAU010000737.1 GCA_022361535.1 Desulfobacterales bacterium | reverse complement strand
CTTGTACCCGGAGCGGAAGATGAATCTTGAAGCAGAGCCGAACAATTACTCCATGCGTGTAATTGATTTAATGGCACCTATTGGTTTTGGCCAGCGCGGTCTTATTGTTTCCCCGCCAAAGGCCGGTAAAACAATGCTGCTGCAAAATATTGCCAATTCCATGATCCGGGCTCATAAAAATATCGTTCCCATGATCCTGCTCATTGATGAGCGGCCAGAGGAAGTAACGGATATGGCAAGGTCTGTTGAAGCTGAGGTGATTTCATCCACATTTGACGAACCTGCAGAGCGCCACGTTCAGGTAGCGGAAATGGTTATTGAAAAAGCCAAGAGAATCGTAGAGCAGGGACATGATGTGGTTATCCTTTTGGATAGTATTACCCGTCTGGCCCGTGCGTATAATGCAGTTATGCCGCCTTCCGGTAAAATCCTGTCCGGTGGTGTGGACTCCAACGCCCTTGATCGTCCCAAACGTTTTTTCGGTGCGGCACGTAATATAGAAGAGGGCGGAAGTCTGACTATTATAGCCACGGCTTTGGTTGATACCGGGTCAAGAATGGACGAAGTTATCTTTGAGGAGTTCAAAGGAACCGGTAATATGGAACTTGTTCTGGACAGAAAGCTTGCAGACAAAAGAGTTTTTCCAGCCATTGACATGAATAAGTCCGGAACCCGAAAGGAAGAACTGCTGCTGGATCCGCAGGTTTTGAACCGCGTTTGGATCTTAAGAAAATTGCTCTCAAGTTTAAATTCTGTAGACTCAATGCAATTTTTACTTGAAAAAATGGACGGAACAAAGGATAATAAAGAGTTTCTTGAATTGATGAATTCATAACGAGGCTTTTTATTTATTTTTATAACATCAGGCCTTTTATAACGAAGGCCGCAAGGAGTTGCGTGTAACATGAAAAAAGATATCCATCCGAACTACACAAAAACAACTGCATCCTGTGCATGCGGTGCCACTTTTGACGTTGGATCCACCAGAGAGAACATCAAGGTTGAAATTTGTTCCCAGTGCCATCCTTTCTTTACCGGAAAACAGAAATTGGTTGACTCTGCAGGTAGAATTGACCGCTTTAAGAAAAAATACGCAGGGTTTGACGCGCAAAAGCTGGTTTAACAGTTTTAATTGTCAGTCACTAAAAGGGGTCTTGAATAAAGACCCCTTTTTGAATTTCCACCCGGGGTGTTTTTACCATGATTGAAAAACTAAAAGGCATTGAAGAACGGTTTATAAAGATTGAACAACTGTTGAGTGATCCGGCAGTTATGTCTGACCAGAAAAAATACCAGGAATACCTTAAAGAGCATGGTGAGCTTAACAAGATTGTGCCTGTATTCCGCGAGTATGAAGGGGTGTTGAACGAACTTGAGGAAGCCAAAGAGCTTTTAAAAGACGATGACCCTGATATCCGGGCCATGGCCAAAGAGGAAATTCCTGATCTTGAGGAACGTAGTGTTTCTTTGACCGATGAGCTCAATGTTCTTTTAATGCCCAAAGATCCCAGGGATGAGAAAAACGTTATCCTGGAAATCCGTGCTGGAACCGGTGGCGAAGAAGCAGGCATTTTTGCCGGTGACTTGTTTCGTATGTACTCCAGGTATGCTGAGTCTAAAAACTGGAAGATCGAGATCATCGAGAAGAACGACTCTGCTGCAGGCGGTTTCAAAGAGGTGGTATCACAGGTTATAGGCAAAGGTGCCTATTCGGAATTCAAATATGAAAGCGGTACCCACCGGGTGCAACGTGTTCCTGAAACAGAAACCCAGGGCAGGGTGCACACTTCTGCCGTGACTGTAGCTGTTCTGCCTGAGGCTGAAGACGTAGACATTGATCTTAATCCCGCTGATCTTAAAATCGATGTGTTCCGCTCTTCAGGTCCTGGTGGCCAGT
>JAKSAU010000917.1 GCA_022361535.1 Desulfobacterales bacterium | reverse complement strand
TTAAACATGTTACGGGAGAAAAAAATTGCTGTTGGCAATATGCTTCCGGCCATTTTTTTACCACTGGTCTATTACCTTATCACAACATTGATTTAGGCTGCCTGATACATGGCTGTAAATATTTCACAATTTTTAGAAATTTTAAAAAAAGAAGTATCCGAATACCAGGTTCCGGTGGTGGATCTCATTGCTGTGCAGACCCGGTCCCCGTTTAAGGTTCTGGTTGCAACCATCCTTTCTGCCAGAACCAAGGATGAGGTAACTGCCAAAGCATCGGAGCGGCTTTTTAAACTAGCCCCGGATGCAGATCACCTGGCAACGCTTTCAGAAAAAAAGATCCGCGGACTGATTTTCCCGGTGGGATTCTACAAGTCAAAGGCAGGATACCTGTCAAAACTGCCCCAAGCCCTTAACGCATTTGACGGTAAGGTGCCGGACGCAATTGATGATCTTGTTACCCTGCCAGGAGTTGGACGGAAAACTGCCAACCTAGTAAGAGCAGTCGCTTTTGATAAAGATGCCATCTGCGTTGATACCCATGTTCACCGGATTATGAATATATGGGGATATGTAAAAACGCGCAATCCTCTTGAGACAGAAAAAGTTTTAAGAAAAAAGCTGCCTAAAAGCCACTGGAAAGAGGTAAATGGTATCCTGGTAGCATTTGGCCAGGGCACCTGTAGGCCGATAGGACCTCATTGCCATCGCTGTGTGTTAACTTCTCTTTGTCCGAAAAAAGGGGTGACACCCAGGAAAAATAAATAGCTATTCTGAAAGCTTTTTAAAAGAAATGCTGGAAAGGGCAGTGTTCAGGAAGAGGGTGTTTTTGAAAGCGCTGAATTGATGCTCTTGGCAAGCTCCTTCATCCCCACAGGTTTGCTTAAATAGCAAGAGATTCCTGCCTTGGCGATTTTTTCCTGGGTTAAGCCTGCACTGTACCCAGAGCAAAGAATGATAGGGGTAGACGGGTTGAATTCAAGGATTTTTTTTGCAAGGTCCATGCCTGACATTCCGGGCATAACCATATCCGTAATAACCAGATCAACCATGCAATCCTCATTTTTGAGCAGGTTCAAGGCTTCCTGTCCGCTGTTGCAGGTAACAGCCTTATACCCCATTCTTACCAATAGATCGTGGGCCATTTCCGTTTGAAAACTTTCGTCATCAACAAATAAGATGTTCTCACCTTTACCTGTGATATAGTCTTCTTTCTTCTTTTTTACTTCCGGTGTTTCATCAAGAACAGGGAAATATACCGAAAACAGGCTGCCTTTGCCTTCTTTGCTTTCAAAAGTGATGCAGCCGTTGGATTTGGAAACGATACCGTGTACGACCGAAAGGCCAAGCCCGGTTCCTTTGTCTTTACCTTTGGTTGTGAAATAAGGGTCGAAAATCTTTTCCTTTATGGTGTCAGGGATACCGCAGCCGCTGTCCTTTATGGTCAGGCACAAATAGTCTCCTACGGACAATTCCGGAAGATGAACAAGTTGCTCAAACTCCACACTTGTCTTTTTTAAGCCAACCTCAATCGTTCCTCCGCTATATTTCATTGCATGCCAGGCATTGGTACAAAGGTTCATAATGATTTGATGCATTTGGGTCTGGTCTGCCAAAATACGGGCATCACTTTCAAGGTTTTGCTGAATATCAATGGAAGGGGGCAAAGACGCCTGCAACAGGGTCAAGGCTTCATCGACAATTGATTTTAACAGGACCGGTGTTTGTCCGTGTTCCGTCTGGTGGCTAAAAGTGAGGATTTGCCGGACGAGATCTTTTGCACGGTTAGAGGCTTCCAGGATTTTTTTAAGCCTGGATTGAAGTTCAGGGGTATGATCTGTCTCTGATATGGATAATTCGGTAAAACCGATGATACCGGCCAAAATATTGTTAAAATCATGGGCAACTCCGCCGGCAAGTGTACCAATGGCTTCCATTTTCTGGGCCTGTCTCAGCTGCCGGGCTATTTCAGCCCGTTCTTTTTCCATTTGCTTTCTTTTTTCAAGCTCTTGAGACAGTTGAAGGTTTACCTGTTCTAAGTCACGTGTCCTTGCCTTAACCATTATCTCCAGTTCATCTTTCATGGTCCTAAGTTCTCTGCCCGACCGCTGAAGCTTGTGATAATGAAGGGCCAAGTTCCTTCCCTTCTGAATAATGGTTTGGCGCTCTTCGGGGTTGCAGACCTCATTGGAGATAATCAGCAGTTTTCTTCCATGAATTGCCAGGGCAGTTGCTTCAAATAAGTATTCTTTTCCCGTATGGTCTTTTTCAATCCACAACCCGGATTTGATACTGCGAAACCTGCCGGATCCCCATCTTTCCTTTGCTTCCTGGATAAAGTTTCCAAGAAATGAGAATGGATCTTCTTCATGGGGTTGACCAGCTTTTAGTTCTTTGGATTGGGAAATAAGATCAAACCAGGGCGGCGGAGCTGCAAAAAGTCTAAACTGTCCCTTACTATTCATCTCTAAGACTGCAAAGTTCAGGGCTTTGAAAAAGTCCGCAAGATAAAATTTTAAGTCGTCTTTATCCTCAAGTGCACGGGGATACCCCATTTGTCTTTTCTGGGATTCAATGAGCAGGCTTAACTCATTGCATTTTTGCTGGGTTTCAGTCAAAAGATTCTTTTTAGGAGTTGCATCCCAGATAATTATCCCATAGCCCTGCGGTTGTTTATGCACAATGGCATCCACGCATGCGCCAGAAGGCAATTGGATGCAGGAAAATTCCATGGATTTATGGTCTAAAGGTAAAATCCCTTCCATGAAAATAAGAATATCTGAAACAGTATCACCTTTTTGTGGTGACGGGATATTCAAGCCTTCAATATTGCCCCCCCAATGGCTTAGAAGGCCAGTATTCTCGGTAATAAAATATGCCGGCAGGTGTTCTTTGAAAACTACTGCGCAGAGGGTATCCAATATCGATTTTGTATCCTGCATCAGTCTGCATCCATCATTTTTCGGGTTAATAATTGAAATGCATCTTCTACAGCATTGCCGGTTTTGGCACTGGTTTGAACCACCATCACACCTTTTTGTTCAATGGCTTCTACCATAGCGTCATCGATTTCCCATGAATCTTTTAAGTCAATTTTATTTATGACCAGTACAAAGGGAACATTGCCAAGGGTATTTTCTGCTATCGTCATAAGATTCAGTGCTGTTGCCAAAGTTGCCTGGCGCGTGCCGTCAGCAACACAGATACATCCTGAAGATCCTTTAAGGTAGGAAAGCCGTACATGCTGAAAATCGTCTTCACCGTGCAGATCCCAAATAATCAGGTCTACCTGTCTATCATTATGTGAGACGCTTGTTTTCTCGATTTTTACCCCGACAGTGGTGTTATACTTATCCGAGAAAATACTATGCACATATCGCCTGACAAGACTGGTTTTACCAACAGCAAATGCACCGAGCATGCACACTTTCTTTTTTATCATTGTTCTTTTATCCTTGACGATTGAGTATTGTTTCTTTCCGAAGTGGTGTGGCCTGCGCCATTTTCACTATATTGATAGAACGTCTTTATCGAAACGGCCCGGTTTAATTTCCGGTCTTCGATACTGTCCTCATCGGTCAGCATCAGTTTTGTAGATACCCCTGAAATAGTTATGAATCCAGGATTTATCCCCTGGATGATCAAGTGGTTTAAGACAGATTCAGCCCTTTGCCTGCTCAAGGTTAGATTCCGTTTTTCCGTTCCGGAAGAGTCGGTATGACCTAAAAGCACAATTTGGATGGGCAGCTGTGCCTTTTTCTGTAGTTTTTCTATTTTCGTAACAGAATCAGCCAATTGGGAAAACACTTCTTCTTGGCCATCCACCGGTCTGGTAGAGTTTGTTTTAAAATACAGCCTGAATTCTTCAAGCTGTTTCATGGCCATATCCAGTTGTCTCTTATCAAGACTGACAAGGTCACTTGTGTCAAAAGCAGTTACGCCTGCTATGGTTGGTGCTATCATTTTAAATGAATTGATCCAGGTTTGAGTCGTTTCTCCTTTTGCGCTTAATGTCGTGCCCGAAAGGGACAGGGATATGCCAGGCGGCGGTTCCAAGATCTGGTTAGCGCGTTTGATGACCAATTGGGGATCAAGACTGAAAAAAGGGGTCCAATGACCTTGTACGGTGATTCTTGTTTTGTCTGCTGCAGTCAGCAAAGTCTGGGGATCTGTTGCAAGGGGATCTGAAAGACCCTTTACGTGATACTCTCCACTTTGTTTTTTCGTAGACAAAATGAACAGACCCGTTTGAGCATTTAACCTGTCAAGATAAGCTAACCAGGTTTTATGGGTTTGGTAACTTTGGTATCCAAAGTATCCAAGCACTGCAAAAATGCATACAAAGAAAAGCAATAGCAGGGGGGATACTTTTTTCTTCTCTTTTTTCTGTCTTGAGATCAGCCCGTCTTTTAATGATTCTCTGAAAATCGCAAATGGATACGGATCCCCGTCAAAGTCAACCAGGGCAGGCCCGGCTTTTAAATGGATTTCTTCAATCAGTTCCCTGTAGCGGATTCTTAAGTCAAGAGGGGGACGGCCTTTGATAACTGCAGCAATAAAAGCATGCTCGCCTTTTTCGATCCATACGCTGCTGTTGGAACCGATCCTCAAGGTCTCTAAATCTTCCTCGGTTTCCGTATCAAAGGAGTCTTTAACAAAATCCTGAATCGCTGTAAGCATACCTGAAACCAAGTCCGGGTCTTGAATTACTGCGTTATTGTCAACCACATGATCTAAAACAATTCCTGACTCCTTGTGGATGAGAAAAATTTGTTCTACCTGGAAAACAAGGGTATGCAAAAGTACGATTTCTGCGAAAGGTCTTCCGGTCCTGAAAGCTTCAAATCGCCATTTGAGTCCCTGGAACGAAAAGCTTGAATTAAGCAAGTGGTTCAAAGACTGGATCATCCCCAAAATGGTAGCTGATATGGCTTTCCTGATACCGGGCCCTAACGCGGGGAAAATGGCATCAGCAATGGCTTTTGGGTTGTTTCGAACCGAGACATTTAAAGCTTTGTCAATAACAGGCTGCATGGTCCGGGACAGCTTGTCATTGCTCATAACGGACAGGGAAATGGCTTCAGGCAAAGACTGGCTGATTTCTTTTGCCCTGATCATTGGATTGTCCAGACGGTTTTCAAGGGTCTGAATCTGCCTTTTTTCAGGGGCAATAAGTAAGTTTTTAAGAGCGGGCAGACCGCTTTTATCAGCCGGGTTTTGATCCATGAAAACCCCTTCTAATCAATGAAACAGTCTCGTTTAAGCTTTGGGATTGCCCAATGGGCTGTCCTCACCGGATAAGCGCATAGCAAGCTCAAGAAAGAATCCGGACAGATCAGACCGGTTGACCTTGGCATCGTCAAGTTCCTGGGATGCTTTTTTTAGGTTGCTTGCGGTCTGATCGTATTTTGCCATGATTTCTGCTGACAATTGTTTGGACTGATCCAAAATCTGTTCACGCAGTTCCGTGGATTTTTCAACCAGGTTTTCTTCATCCTGGTTTAGTTTTTTCGTAAGTGTATCCACTGCATCCTTGAGATCCTGATTTAGCTTTGTGTCTGCATCTGTCCGCTGGTTGGATTCGTTTTTGATCCGTGTGTTGATATCCTTTATTTCCTGTTTTACATAGGTTTCAAGGGCATCAATACGTTTAATCAATTCTTCTTTGAGTTCTGCTGCTTCCTGCTGCAACTGATTTTCAAGATCTGCGAATCGCTTTTCGTAATCCCGTGCCTGGTTGCCGAAAAGAATATCACGGATCTTGTCCATATTACCGGCTTCTGCCATGTCCATGGGCATTGCAGGGGCTTGAACCTCAGTTGGTTCGGAACTTTTTTTCTTATTCATTACATTTTCCTTTTCAACAAACTGGGTGGACGAAATTAAACGAATAGAAAACAATACTATATTTCTTATTCAAACATGGCGATTAAGTCAAGATACAAACTTGCCTTTGATATAAGTCATTTCCGTAAACTTATCACAAAACTGATCGGGATATAAACGTTAAAAGTTAAAATAAATGTGAAAAATTGTACCTTAGTACAATGTTTTTTTGAAAAATAAGGCGTAAACATATAGACACTGAAAAAGTAAATTAAGCGGGCATTATACATAACCATTCCTTAATGACGCGTTTTCTCGAAATCTGACGGACATGCCCAAACCGTATTACTCAAGGAGGAGCACATGGAAAAAGCAGGTATTGTTCAATCAATTATCGGAACCGGAACGCTTAAAGCTGTCGGGCCTAATGGGACGACAAGAGTGCTGGAACAAGGCGATGATGTCTTTGTTGGCGAAACCCTTGTCACAGAAGGCAATGTTTCTGTTGTCATTTATAACGAAGAAACCTCCCAGGAAGTCGCCACCCTTGGTCCAAATGAATCAAGATCCATAGACGAAACCGTTACCACGAAAGTCGCAGAAGAAGACTCCACAGTAAAAGAAGTTGAAGCCATGCAGGCGGCACTTGAACAAGGCGAAGAAATTCCTGAAGAAGAAACCGCAGCCGGTGAAGACGATCCTTTCACATCAGATCTTGATTCGTACGAGGGTGATGAGAGTTCAGGCGGCGTAGATCCTAAGTCATTGGGTGCTGCACCTGAAACCGCATCCGCTATAGGGCGTGATGACGTCAGAGATTATGATGATGAAGTGCCAGTGCTTTCAGCTATTAACGTTGCTATCGATGAAAGCCCGGCTGAAAGAGACTTTTTAGGCGGTACGGGTGAACC
>JAKSAU010000367.1 GCA_022361535.1 Desulfobacterales bacterium | reverse complement strand
TTCCAGAACACATCGTCTTCAGATTCTTCGCCGTGACCTTTATAGACCTTTTCACATTCCCATTTTTTTTCGTCTTCGGTCATTTCAAATTTTTCTTCGATTTTCATGGTGGCATAAATTTCACCATTTCTTTCCAGGGCAATCTCGTCGCCTTCGTTGATTTCAGCGGCATCGGCAGCAGCTGCATCAAGCATTACAGGAACAGGCCAGAACGTACCGTCAGCCAGGAGGAAGTCAGCGCAAACGCCTTTCCAGTCAGCTTTGGTCATGAAACCGTTCAGCGGAGAGAACCCACCGATACCGAGCATGATCAGGTCACCTTTAACCTGGGAAGAAATTTCGATCTTTTTCAGACCTTCGGCTTTTTTGATTTCAGCTTCAAGTTCTGCGCCTTCGAGCTTGCAAATAACCAGCCCTTTTCCGCCATGGGGTGCAACTAATTTAGACATATACGTCATTCTCCTTATCTATGGTTTAATTACCAGTATTAGGTGTCAGATGCTTACCCAGCACCTAACTTCAATTTTATTTAAAAATCTCGTAAGATTTAATGATGATTGCAAAATTTGTCAAGAATTTTATTTATTTATCTGTAAGACCTGACCCACTTCTTTCATGGACCCCACATGGACATGGGCATCCAGCGTCGGCTGCTTAAATGCAATGAACCACGTACCTGCCGCGTGGGCGGCTTTCTGGTCATATTCAGAGTCTCCAATGAACACGATTTCCTTAGGTGAAAACCCGTACGCGGTCATAATTTTATGGAGCTGGTCAGGGGCGGGTTTGGGGTTGTCCACATCGGCGGCCGTCACCACCATATCAAAATCAGTGGTCAGGTTATTATCGATGAGGACGCTTTCCATAGTGTTGGTCCGATTGGTAGCAATTCCTCGAATAAGTCCGGCGTCCTTTATGGCGTCAAGTAATTCGGGCAGGCCCATTTCCATTTCCATATAAGGGATGAATTTGGCATACCCGATCTCCTTGATTTTGCTGTAAACCGGCATATGATCTTCGAACTCCGGGAAAAGATACTCAATGGCGGCCTTTACGGTCATCATGTGGACATTGATAAATTGTTCCTGGGTAAGCGCCTTTTTCCCAAACGCATCAAGAATTTCATCATAGAATTTACGGTTGGACAAAGCAGTATCAAACAGGACCCCGTCGCAGTCGAAAACAACTGCTTTAATTGCTTCTATATTCATTGTTGCCTATCCTTTTTTCTGTTTCTTAGGCGCCTGGTCAAAATAAATCGCATAAACACGAATTTTAAGGGTAGGCTTGTGGGGGCTGTCAGTTTTCAAGGTAATGAAATCATACAGGTCGTCTGCTTTGTCTGAAAAGCAGGAGACTTTTACCTGCCAGTCTTTTTTACCATTTTGGGGTCGAATCAGTTCAGCCTTGATTTCTTTATTAAATTTTTGTTTTAGTTCAAGAACTTCAAATTCATACCCCTCATCCGGTGTAATCGTCACAACGGCTTCTAAGGTTTCACCCGGAGAGCCGCTAAGGCTGACTATACGTGGTTTAATATGGATGATCCGTTTTACACGGCCCTGGATCACCAGGTAGAATTTTTTATTATCAGGATCATCAGTCATGACCTGAATCTTTTTGTTCATTTGTTTACCGCCATACCCGGCAGTTTTAATACCAATGGTAATTTTACCTTCCCCTCCCGGGGGAATCCGCCTGTCATAGGCCCGTCTATCGCAGCCTCAGGGAGGGATAACACCTGTGATATTTAAAACTGTATCACCTTCATTTTTTACGATAAAATCATGACTTAAGGTTGTACCCTCGGGAACCGGTTCAAAATTATAAACAGAGTCAACCGGTACAGCTTTAGGGGCAGACCAGGCTGTTGCCTGGGTCACCAACAGCAAACTTATTATCATAAATGGAATTATTATTTTTTTCATAACTTAGATCCGTTAGTTAATATGATCACTTAAATTAGAAATTATCTTATCCAAATCTGAATTACAAGCTAGAGCAGCAATTGAAGTCAAAATCCAGATTACCAATTGGTTAAGGTCCGACCTTATTGTGAAAGTCATACATAAAACCGGCCTGCTATCCTTTTGAAAGAGCAGCATTAATCTGGTTGCAGACATTCGAATTCGTGGTAACAGCAATCCCGTTGATTTGATTTACAGGTACAGCTCCCATAAGAGCATTGGTTAGCACAATATTGGAAAGTTCAACCAGCCTTTCCGGGGTCATTTTCACATACCTAACGTCATACCCTTTTTCTGTCATGGCTTTAATTACTGCCGCCTGGGTCACCCCGGCAAGCACGTGTGAAGATTCAGGCACTAAGAGGGTTAGGCCGTCAACTGCCAGAATATTGCAGGTGTTTGTTTCAGAAACAGATCCGTCAGCATTCAGGATTAATGCTTCATCACCGCCGTTTTCTTTTGCCCAGGCTCCTGCCCGTTCATAATAAAGGTAGTTCATTGTTTTATGGTCAGCAAGAAAAGACTGCCTTGGGTGGGGGAAACTGACCAGGTCCAACCCAGATTTTCCCAACATTTCCAAACGGTGAACATAGGGCCGAATAAAGGCAGCTAAAAAGACTTTGCTGCCAGGTCTATCATCCTTGGCAACCAAAAGCTTTACGGCACAGACGTTCTCTATAAAGCCATTTTCCCTGACCAGTTGGCCTATCACCTCATTCCATGTGATATCAGGAACCGGTAGTCCGAATAATTTTGTCCAGGCCTTTTCCAATCTCTTGACATGAGCGTCAAGGCGCACAGGAATACCTTTTTCCACCCGGATGGTTTCAAACAATCCGGCCCCGTATTGTACCCCCTGGCTTGCAGCAGGAATAGTTGCCTTGTCCTGGTGGATAAGCTTTCCATTGACCCAGGCTTTTACATGACCTGACGACTGACCTGACGCTGCATCCATAAGGGTATCCATCAGCGTTTTTCCCTTATCCAATGTCTCTTGAAATTCTTTTTCAGGATCAGAATCATATACAATACCGCCGCCAACAGAAAAAACAAGCTGCCCATTATTAATGGTAGCCGTACGAATGGCGATGGAAAGATCCATAGTCCCGTGAAAACTAATGTACCCGATAGAACCGGTATATACATGACG
>JAKSAU010000800.1 GCA_022361535.1 Desulfobacterales bacterium | reverse complement strand
GTCGGTATTTGTTTTGGCCATCAGCTTCTTGCGACTGCCTTGCGCGGACATGTTAAAGAGAATCCCGGAGGGTGGCGGGGCGGTGTGAGATCCGTCTCCATCCAGAAGCAGAAGGAATGGATGACGCCTTTTGGGGATGATCTGAACATCATCGTCAGTCATCATGATAGCGTTGATCAACTGCCCCCAGACGCCACGCTTCTCGGTAGCAGTTCCTATTGCCGGAACTTTATGTTCAGCATCGACAACCGGGTTCTGGGAATCCAGGGCCACCCCGAATTAAGCAGGGAATTTGCAAAAGCGTTATATGAAAGCAAAAAGGAAAAAATCGGACCGGAGAAGGTCGAAAGAGCGATTCAAAGCCTTGGGGAAAAAACAAGTCCTGCGCTATGGGCAAATTGGATTTATGCGTTTCTAAAACAGAAATAAGGGGGAATGTCCGGTCAGTGAAGGACCGGATGAGGCGAAGTCCCTGATGGAACCCTAGAAATATCATCCAAGAACAGATGCCGCTCCAAATTGATCTCAATAAGCGCTTTGTTACTTTCCCTGGCAAACTCCCGGATCAGTGTGGACTTCCCCACCTGCCGCGCCCCCCTGAGCACTAAGGGTTTCCGCATAGGTTTGTTTAACCAGCTATTGAGATATCCTTTTGCATAACGATCAATCATAGCAAAACACCCCCTTTTTTTGTAATCAAATCTAATAAAAGACGGGGGTGTTTGTCAATTGACTTTTTCTGTTTTGTTCAGTCTGTCTTTATTTACGGATAAATGAGTCCACCGGCCGCGGATTGAAAATCAGTTCAAGGTGCCGTCCTTTGCTTAGGGGTATGGCCTGCCACACCCACAGCGGGTGTTTTTCTATTATCATCAACCAAGGAGATGGATCATGAATGACAGGAGGAGACACAAACAAAACGGCGTCACATCGCAACGGATTATTCTCCAGCTAAATGAAAGCGTTAAAAGCGAGGATCAGGAACATGCGGTCAAGTTGATGGAAAACGACCAACTCGGCCCCTGGTCAAAACTGCTTAAACTGTTTCCCGGGTTAAAGGTGCGTGCTCGTTGGAAAACCCGGAAATCCGGTGAGATTGCGGAGTTGATTGCCAAGGCACGTGAACTGGACCCGGCCT
>JAKSAU010001112.1 GCA_022361535.1 Desulfobacterales bacterium | reverse complement strand
CAGTATCCGGGTCTGTTTGTCCGGCGTTATGCCGAGGTCCCTGGCAAGCACCTGTTCACAGATTTCATACTGGCGCAGGGCGAGGCTCTTTTCCCCGGCCCGGCCGTAAAGGCGGATCAGATGCCGGTGAGCCGATTCGTTTAGGGGATCCAGGGCAGTCCAGCGAGAGGCGTGGTCAATGGCTTTGGTATCTTCCCCCGAAACCGCGTACGCCTGCACGAGCTGTTTGAGGATCCTGAGAACCGTCCTGTTGAGGATTTCCCTTTGGCCGGCCTGCCAGTCATCAAAATCCGGGGCATCCCCCAGGCTGAATCCCTCGAGAAAATCCCCCCTGTAAATCAAGGCTGCCTTTTCCAGGGCGTCCGGTTCAACCGCACGCCGATCCCGCCCAGGGGATGCCAGAGAGATAAATTCCGTCACATCCGCCCGGATACGGTCATGGGGAATGAACCCGATGGTCTCACGGTTTATGTCCAGCCAGAACCTGCCCAGGGACAGGGTCATTTCCGACAAGGTCCTGCGGAGGGATGCCCTGGCTTTTTCCCTTGGGGAGTCAGGCCAGAAAAGACCGGCCAGCATTTCCCTGGAATGCGGTCTCCCGGTAGTTATCAGATAGGCGGTCAGGGCAATTGATTTACGCCGACCCGGCCGGACGGGTTTTTCATCGACGGTAAACTCCGGACCTCCCAAAAAGCGACATGTCAACATCGGCACTGTTTCTCCTGTCCCCTCTTATACCAGCCCTTCGGGGTTTTACAAACCCAATTCCGCCGCAGCGGCATGATCCCGGGACGTTTTTGGGACGAAGGGCCGCTAAGCTGACCTCATATACGGCCATTTTTTCTTTACCGTCCGATTATTAAGGAGACTTGAATGGAAACCGACACGACAGATACACACAAACTCCACCTGTTCCTGAAGGCAGCAGGTATCCCCGACATGCCCATGGGACTGTTCTATACCCGTCAAAAGCCGGAATCCGGGATTTGCCCGCGGCGGCAGACCCGGCTGGACCGTCTGCAACCCGGGAATCATGAACTGAACTGGAAAGGCTGCGTCCT
>JAKSAU010000977.1 GCA_022361535.1 Desulfobacterales bacterium | reverse complement strand
TTATTTCAGGAACCAAACCGCAAGCAAATTAGGAAACTCTTAGATGACAAAAACAACTTACCCGATTATTTTTGCAGGAGCCGGCCCTGGCGACCCAGAACTGATGACAATCAAATCAATGAAGGCCATAGAGCGTGCGGACCTTGTAGTTTACGCAGGATCTCTTGTTCCAGAAGCGGTATTATGCTGGAAAGGGCAACATACTCGGACGATTTCAAGCGCAGGTATGGCTCTTGATGAGATTATAAATACCATGGTATCTGCAGTTGAAACAGGTAAAAAAGTGGTACGACTCCATACCGGAGACCCGTCTCTTTATGGCGCCATTTTCGAGCAGATCAGAGAACTTCAAGCAAAAAATGTTTCTTATGAAGTTATTCCAGGGGTCACAGCAGCGTTTGCGGCAGCTGCGGCCATGGGAATGGAATACACACTCCCGGAGGTGACGCAGACACTTATCTTAACGCGTATGTCAGGCAGAACACCTGTACCAGAACAAGAAGCGCTTGAAAAATTGGCTGCACATAAATCTTCAATGGCTATTTACCTGAGCATCGGTCTTGCCGGAAAAGTTCAATCCATATTGGAAGAAGCATACGGTAAAGAAAGCCCATGCGCGATCGCATACAAGGTAAGCCATCCTGAAGAGGCATTTTTTTTCACGACGACAGGGAAACTATCCGAAACCTGTGAAAAAGAAGGGGTTACCCGCCACGCACTAATAATTGTCGGGAAAGCTGTAGAAGCATGCCTGGGTAATGTCGAGTTGATCAAATCAAAACTATATGATGCAAGCTTTACACATGGATACCGTCAAGCCAAATAATTCTGACACAAATCCAGGCCAGGCAGTATGGGCGATTACGCCAAATGGAATTGCGTTGGCTGAAACTATTTACAAACTTCACACTAACGCTGTGATGTTTGTGCCTGAGGGTATGAAACCCGCCGAAAAGCATTTGAGTAATTCCAAGACCATTTATTTTTGCAATGGACTACGAAATGAAATCGCAAAGCAATTCAAGCAGTTTAAGTCACATATATTCATTTTTTCAACCGGCATAGCCGTTAGGTTGATCGCACCGTTACTCCAATCAAAGGATAAAGATCCGGCAGTGGTGGTGGTTGATGAAAAAGGGTTTCATGTGATCAGCTTAATTTCAGGGCACCTTGGTGGAGCCAACGAACTCTGCAAGAAAATTGCAGACAAAATCAATGCAGTTCCTGTAATCACGACAGCGACTGACATCAATCACCTACCATCCATAGACTTAATTGCAAAGGATGAAAATCTTTTCATTGAAAACATTGAAGCTATAAAGAATGTTAATATGG
>JAKSAU010000172.1 GCA_022361535.1 Desulfobacterales bacterium | reverse complement strand
GTGGAGCGCCACCCCGCCGAATGCAGCAAGGACGGCAATCAAGCCAATGCTGTCGATAAAGTTGTTTTTATCCCGTCCGGGCAGGTAGATGCCTGTGATGTTGGCAAGCCGGGAGTTCTCGCGGATATGACATTCCGTACAGTTTACGGCATTTTCTGCCGGTGCAACCATATGGGTGATGGGGAAGGCATAGGTCGTTTCCACATAATCAAATTCGCCAGAATAGGGGACATCAAGGGTTTTATTACCCCTTGTGATGGCATCATTCATATCAAATGTGGTCCAAAACCCTTTGGGCCCTGATAAAATCGGGGCTACAAGGCGCTTGTTGATCTTGTCGTAAGGTTGTTTGCCCTTGTGTATTTTAAATGGGTGAATTCTGGCATTGGGGTCGGACTGCTCACCTTCAGGGTGGCTGACTTCCACTATCTGTGCCGGATCTATTTCATCTTTGATCCCGATATTGGAAAAGGATCCGTTGTACCAGAAGTATTCAGGCTGAACATTCTTCTCCCACTTAAATTCACCTTTGATGGATTTATACGTGGGTTTGCCGAATTCTCCTTTAACAGCATAAGGTTTACCGTCTTTCAGATCCCCTGCCTTAGTCCAGTCCCACCACATTTTAGTGGGATTAACACGGGCATATTCAGGGATATGGCAGGATTGACAGGCCACCTTGTCCACATGGTCGTTCATTTTTGAATCTGTTTTATGGGGTACGGTGCCATGGCAGGATTCACAGGTGATCTTTGTTGCCATATCATCTTCGATCAGGCTTTTACGCTCGGCAGATGCCGGACGTGTATAAAGGCGTCCTGCAATATTGTGCTTAACCGTGGTGTGGCATCTTGTACAGGTGAAATCTGCTCCTTCTGCAGCCATATGAACGTCCAGCATTTTATTGGGTTTTGCAAGAGACGTGTCCAAATCACCATGTTTGACACCGTCGCCGCCTCCGCCTTTAAAATGACATTCTCCACAATGATCCCTTTGAGGCATGGTGATGTTTTTTACGGCGTCTTTGATTTCGCCTTGAAGTTCAGTGATGATTTCCTTTGTTTCAGGATCGTCATCCTCCATGAAAGACTGGATATCACTGAAGGCTTCATTGTAATTGTATTTTTCACCACCGTGGCAGTTAAGGCAGTTGACCTCTTCTTTGGTGCCGTTCCATCCCACATGGCATCCCAAGCAGCCTTTGTCCTCCATGGCATTGCCGGAAATACAAAAGTTATTAACGGCGTGTCCTGCCTTACCGTTCATAATGCCTGGGGTTTCAGACTCCACTTCCCAAGTCCAGTGAATGGTTTTTTCGAACTGCATGGACGCATCTGTGTGGCAGGATAAACAGGCCTGTGTAATCTGGTTGCCGGATGTGAAATCCTGATCCAGCGCCTCCATTTTTGAGTGGTCAGTTGTTGTCCACCGTTTATTGGCTTTTACTGCCTGCTTGGCCAGTTTCATGCCAAGGGCCTCACCGTTGACCTGCGGCTCTGTGGCAGTAATCCCTGTTGCCACTATACCGAGAACTATAAAAAATAGTGACACGGCACCGGCAATTGTTTTTCCCATAACTCCTCCCTTTGGAATCAATGGTGATTCCCGGGCCGGTCAAAGGACAAGCCCGGGGAATTATTCGCTTATTTATTTACATGTCGCAGGGGTAGGAGAGTCTGCAGCAAAACTGTAAAAGTAAGAATAGATATCAAGGATATCTTTGTCAGATGCATTGGTCCATTCTTCATCACAACCAAATGCTGAAAAGTCTTTGCCCTCGAAAATAGCTGTCCATTCTGCCATTTTTTTGTCAGCCGGACTGACCTTGGGAGAAGCTGATTCCACAGCACCTCTCTCAAAACATTTTTTTACAAGTTTGCGGTAAGTGTATTTACCTTTTCTCTTGTTGCCGCCGGGGCCTTCTGCACAAAATGCAGCACCAACGGTACCAAAGGTAAACATGATAACTATAGCCGTAATTAGTGTCTTTTTAAGCATGAACGTTCTCCTTAAATTATAACGTATTCATTTAGTTCTTTTTAATGGTGTAGGAACCGTCTTTTTTGTAATCGATTGTGGCTTCCACGTAATAAACTTCAAGTGCCTCTCTTACGTCTTTAACCATGTAGTATGCTTCACCGCTCCTGGCGCCGGTTGAGCAGACAAACACAATGGGTTTGTCAGAAGGAAGCTCTTTGATTTTAGGCTCAAGGTTTTCAGTGGGGATATTGACTGCAGTTTTAAAATGACCTTTGGCAAATTCATCCGCATCCCTTGAATCGATGAGCATGATGGAAGAGGGGTTTTCAGCGACGATCTTTTTGAACCGCTCAAGATCAATGGAGCCTTCCACTTCGCCGGCTTTAACAGCTACAGCTGCCGCGTTTGCACCATACATTTTTTTCCAGTTCGGATACCCGTAGGTAAAAACAGATACTTTTTTGTAACCCATGGCAATGGCTTTGGCTGCAGATTTGTGACTCAGTTTACATTTCAGGCCGCCGCAGTAAAAAATGATGGGTGTTTCAAGATCCCTTGGCAGTTTGCCTTTAAAGGCATCAAACTGGGAAAAGGGAATATTGATGGCTGTGGGGATGTGGCCTTTATCAAATTTGGTTTTCTGGGGACGGGAATCGACAACCAGGGTTTTATTTTCTGCGATCTGGGCAGCTACCTGCTCCGCAGTTACAGCAGGATAAGCGCCTGGCTGTTTTTTATATTCGGGAAACCCTTTGGAGAATACTTTTACATTGGTGTACCCAAGAGCGACCGCTTTTTTCGCAGATTTATGGCTGAGTTTGCACTTTACACCGCCACAGTAATAGATGAGCAGGGCATCTTTGTTTTTAGGAAGCATATCTTTTTTCTTATCAAATTCAGAAAAAGGAATGCTGACTGCTCCAGGGATAAACCCTTTTGTATACTTGGGTTTATAAGGTCTTGCATCAATGATCATTACATCTTCGTCCATGGGAACAGAAATTTTGGAAATGACGAAATCCACATCAACAATCTGATCAAACATCCAGGGCTCTTTGGCCTGGGCAGGGGATGCCATCACTAATGCAGCCATAATAAAAAGGCTGGTAACCAATTGTAAAATCAAAGATTTTTTCATGAGTTGTTTCATTTTCTCTCCTTGCCTAAAAGGGTTATTTTTATGGAGACTGTGCCATCTGCCAGCCTCCTATTCGCAGGCATTTTAATAATTGTCGGCAACGCGATGCAGCCGTGCAGCATTATAATAGAGCAAAGGGTATGCCAAAAAATGAAAAAGAAGAGTCGTTCTTGATAACGTGCTTATAATAAAGGAAATTCTGATGTGTGGCAATTCTTTTTTTTTAGGAATCATTGTTATTGTGTTAACGATGTGTTAATTTGATGTTTAACAAGGTTAACAGTCAGGAGAATAATATGGAGATCGGTTCCCATTGGCGGCACATCATTGATTCCGTACAGGATGGTATAATCATTGTTGATGCCCATGGTAATTTTATTGCTGCAAACGATTCAGCACAGCTTATGACAGGGTACTCCGAAGAAGAACTGCAGGGGCGATCATGCCGTCTGCTCAATTGTACCGGGTGTAAAATTATGGGTAAAGGCCCTGGAAAAGAATGGTGCGGTCTTTTTTCTGCCGGGTTGATCCGGGATAAAAAGTGCCTGATTACATCTGCATCCAACAGGACAATTCCTATTGTCAAAACAGCCAGGGTTTTGTATGGGGAACAGGGCGAAATTTTAGGCGCGGTTGAGACCCTCAAAGATATTTCGAAAAACATCAACTATAAAAATGAACTGGCTTCCATTCGTCGGATGTATCATATCGATGATGGCTTCCATGGTATTATCGGCCGCACCCCTGTAATGCAGAATCTTTATGAGCACATAGAAAGTGTGGCTGCCTTAGACACCCCGGTAATGATATTGGGCGAAAGCGGAACAGGGAAAGAAATGGTGGCCAAGGCCCTGCACGAGACCGGCAAGCGAGGCGATGAACCTTTTATAAAGGTCAATTGTGCCGCATTAAGTGAAAGTATTCTGGAAAGTGAGCTGTTTGGCCATGTTAAAGGGGCTTACACCGGTGCAGATTCAGATAGGATAGGGCGGTTTGAAGCCGCTCATAATGGCACTATTTTTCTTGATGAAATCGGTGATATCCCTTTATCTGTGCAGGTGAAGCTGCTCAGGGTGCTGGAAGAAAGAATGATTCAACGGGTGGGGGAGAACAAATCCATTACCATTGATGTACGGATTATCACGGCAACAAACAAAGACCTTGAAGCCATGATTGCGCAGGGAAAATTTAGAGAGGACTTATATTTCAGAATAAATGTCTTTCCCCTTACTTGCCCGCCCCTTAGGCACCGCAGGGATGATATTACTCTAATCATTCAGCATTTTATAACGATTCATGTAGAAAAAACCGGTAAAAATATACTTGGATTTACACCAGAGGCCATGCGGTTGATGGTGGCATATCCTTGGCCGGGAAATATCAGGGAACTGAGAAATACTGTGGAATACGCTTTTGTCTTGGCAAAAGGTAAGGGCGTTCGACCTGAGCACTTGCCTGAAAAGATTTTAAATCATTCTGCACCCGAAGATTTAGACAATCGCCAGCCAAAAGAAGATGACCAGTACGAGCCTGTAGCGACATCAAATACCAATAGAACAATAGTACGTGTCCATGATACCCAGAGACAGGAACTGGTTGAGGCACTGCACCGGGCCGGTGGAAACCAGACCCGGGCAGCACAAATACTTGGTGTATCAAGGATAACCGTATGGAAACGGATGAAAAAGTACAATATTACTGTGAAAAACGGCTAATCCCAAACACCTGGTTTACAAACTGATGCAGGCAGCTTCGCAAGCAATATCAATCAGTTCCGCTGCTGTTGCCATGCGGCAGGATTCTGCAAGATCTTCTTCGTCAATAAACCTGGATTTCGCACAAGGAGTGCATACCAATATGGGAACGTTATGAACCTGAAGATGAGCCAGTGAATCATCTGCTGAATCGCCTGTGGCAGCCTTAAGGTTGGCGGCTACGCCCTCCCTGGCAAGGAATACGCCGTCATCCAGCAGAAAAACCGTTACATTCTTGCCTTTTTTCTGGGCTACGGAAGCCAGGAACAGTCCACGGGTTGCGCGGTTTGGGTTGTCAGTGCCACAGGAAATGGTTACCAGTACATTGTCTGTCATAGTAAGCTCCTTGTTCGTTTGCACCGTGCGGTGACTTAGGTTGGGGTAGACGTTTCATACTTGGCACAGGTTGGTTCTCCTGTAAAGTCACATTGTGGTAGTCTCTTTTTTCTCCATTTATTTTATGGTATTCTGAGCAATTGAAAGTTCCCGGAATGAGCATGGTTAAAATTAGGGGGGTTAACAGGCGGTTAACAGTTTGCTGCCACCCCAAGGATCATGATGGCTCGGGTTATCTGGTAAACCATTGGATGACGGGTAATAGCGGTGCTTTGATGAAGTTGTAATTTGATTCTGGCATCGTTCTTGCTCCATATTAAGCCTGGAAGCACCATGATGACCGGTGTCTGTTCCGGACTGACACTGACATATGTTTCCAAAAGTTTAGTATAAAGGACGTATAATGAGAAAAGAAAATGTGCTGGTTGTGGCGTTGGTTGTTATTGCTCTGTGTGGAATCTATCTGTTTAACCAAATGAACAATGATATGCCGGACCAGGCAGCTGTTGATATACCCGCTCCTGCTGTTGCAGCCCAGAATAACACCTTGCAGGCCAACTCTTCAGGTATTACCTGGAAGGATTATACCCCTGGAATGGCTCTGGCAAAAAAGGAAGACAAAAGCATCTTCCTTTATTTCCATGCCCAATGGTGCACCTATTGCACTAAATTGAAAAAGACCACTTTCAAAGATCCGGATGTAATGGCCTACCTGAATGATAACTTTGTCAGCATCCAGGTCGATACGGATAAAAACAAGAAACTGGCACAGCAATGGCGGGTCAAGGGCCTGCCTACACTCTGGTTTCTGGAACCTTCGGGTAAAAAGATCAACAACATGCCCGGATACGTAGATGCCGGTCAATTACTTCAAATTCTCAAATATGTCCATACCAAAAGCTACAACACCATGGAATTCCATGAGTTTGTAAAACAGGGTTGATCCAAAGCGTTCCGTACACATCGGGACCGGGCAACCTTAAGTTTTCGAAAGGGTAGAGACATGTCAGGTCAGATCTCAAGGCGTCAATTCTTAAAAGGAAGTTTGACGGCTGCCGGAACAGTTGCTGCCGGGGCAATGATCCCTAAGGCAGTAAACGCCGCAAAAGGTGGTCCGGAAGAACCATTGGTAACGGTAATAGACATCAGCAGTTGCATTGGCTGTGAAGAATGTGTATATGCCTGCCGGGAATCCAATGCGTCAAAATTTCCAGCCCCTGAAAAACCGTTTCCAAAGATGTTTCCCAGCCGGGTCAAGGTTCAGGACTGGTCGGGCCGGCAGGATGTTTCCGATCGCCTAACACCATATAATTGGCTGTTTATCCAAGAGGCAAACGCTCAAATCAACGGCGAGCAGGTCGAATTAAACATTCCAAGACGGTGCATGCACTGCAACAATCCTCCTTGTGTGAAGCTTTGTCCCTGGGGGGCTGCCAAACAGGAAAACAACGGATTGTCCAGGATTGATTCCGACATTTGTCTTGGCGGCTCCAAGTGTAATGCGGTCTGCCCCTGGGATGTACCCCAGCGCCAGACCGGTGTGGGCCTTTACCTGGATATTTTGCCCAGCCTGGCCGGTAACGGTGTCATGTATAAATGTGATCGCTGTTACCAAAAAGTTGCTCAGGGAGAGAAACCGGCCTGTATAGAGGCGTGTCCTGAAGATGTTCAAACTATCGGACCTAAAACACAGATGGTTGAAATGGCAAAAAACATGGCCAAGGAAATGAGCGGCTACCTGTATGGGCTTGAGGAGAACGGGGGCACCAATACTATTTATGTTTCTCCCGTACCTTTTGATCAATTATCCATTGAAATTGGAAAAGGCAAACCCCACTTGGCGTCTGTGGAAGATAAAATGCAACAAGGCTCAAATCTTGCCCGCGCTATGTTGATTGCCCCGCTTGCCGGTGCCGCCGCAGCCTTTGGCAAATTTTATAAGCAGACTAAGGAGGACAGGTCATGAATGCTAGGATTAAAGGATGGATATATGGCTTAACTCTTTTTTTGCTGGCCCTTTCCGGGTTTGCCCAGATGCCGATTTTTAAGCGGTACTATATTGCTGATATCCCGGGGTTGGGATGGCTGGCACAGTTTTATGTAACCCACAGCATTCATTACATCATGGCCTCGGTACTGCTTGCTCTGGGTGGCTTTGCTGTTGTGGATGTCCTATCGAAAGGCAAAGGTCTTGGTGTGCTGACAACATCCGGATGGGTAAAGGGAGGACTACTTTTAGGGTTGGTTTTTTCAGGTGCTTTAATGGTTGTCAGGAATTTGCCGGGAGTCTATTTTTCCCACATATCCATCCATGTAATGAACCTTGTCCATCTTGGATTTTGTATGGCATTGATAGCAGTATCTGTTGGTACCTTGATAACAAAAAGAAAATGGATTCAATAGAGCTTGAGTGGTTTAGGACAAACGGACTCTGCCTGTTTTCTTTAGTTTCTCCATGATCACGTCCCTGTTAAACGGTTTGATTACATAGCCGTCACATTTGCCTACACATGCCTTAACCGTTTCAATGTCTGAGTGCGAGGTGACCATGAGAATGGTTGCCCGCTCTTCATCATCGAGTCCCCGCTCGGCTTCAAGTTCACGGATTGTAGACAAGACTTCGACACCGCTGATATCCGGCATAGATACGTCGAGAGTGATTAGGGCGTACTGTTTCCAGTCTTCGAGGGCGGCACGTACCGCGCTAATGGCTGATTTCCCGTTTTGGACCCCTTCACAATCACCAATATGGCTGATACTTTTCATCATTTTTTTTCGGCTGACAACTTCGTCATCCACTACAAGTATACGCATACTATGAATTCCCTTTAGATCTATCCTTCAACGGGCTGAAATAGTTGAACATGATCGAACGTGCCAATTTTTATTCCGGAAGTATACCCATTATTGTTTTTTTTTGGAAGATTTTTTCTTATTTTTTCTAACCGCATAATTATTGCACATTAAGTACTTTTAAGGTGATGCGATTTAGCCGCTATAGAATCAAGTGACTGAAGGTTTGGAGTCATTTTCATCATTATAGACACTCTTTTTAACCGTTCTCGTCTTATGTGCCCTGAATTGGTAAATGCTAAGCAAAAGGAGTTTGAAAGAAATGAAAGAACAGTCCTGATTTTTGGTGGGTACTGTGATATGTATATGATTAAATTAAATAATCTGCGAAATTTTTCACAACATATAACGTATGTTAATTATCATGCGTGATTCTTCTTAAACTGGAGATGATATGAATACAAACTGGAAAATTAT
>JAKSAU010000781.1 GCA_022361535.1 Desulfobacterales bacterium | reverse complement strand
TCGAGGATATTGAGAATGCCGGCCTCCGCCAACGCGGACGCCGTTGTACCCCGCCTCCAGGATGATGTCGATGTCCCGGATGAGCGCGGATTCGTCCGGCGGAGTCAGGCCCGATTCGGGCCAGTATCCCTGGTCGAGGATGAGCTTCTGGTAGAACGGGAAGTCGTTGATGAGGACGCGACCGTCTTCGATGGACACCTTCCTCATGCCGAAGTAGGACCGGCAACGTTCCAGGACGGCGCCTTCCCGCCGGAGGATGATGTCGAGATCGTACAGCTGCGGCCCGGCGGCGCCGAATTGATCGAATCCCCGGGGAAACCAGAGGTGAACCTTGAACGGAGCGGACTCGTCTTCGACGCAGAGGCGGTGACGATGCTCCTCGCGGGTCGGCGAGAAGGAACAGGAGGCCACCGGCCCGCCCCCGAAGCTGACGGTCGCCTCGACGGTCAATCCCTCCACGGATCCGGCGAACCGGTATTCAAGCACCACCTCCCGAGCGTCGACGTCCGGGGTGATCTTGAGGTCCTCCAGATAGGTGGATCCCACCGTTTCGAGCCAGACGCTCTTCCAGATTCCCGTGGTGGGCACGTACCAGCAGGCGAAGCTGGCGTCCATCCACCGCTGTTTCCCCCGGGGCTGCTGCATGTCCCGGGAATCCTCGATTCTCAGGGTGATGCGGTTGGACCTCGATTCGTCGTTCAGGAAATCGGTGATGTCCGCGCTGAAGCGCGAGTAGGGGCCGGAATGGCTGCCGGCGTGCCGGCCGTTGATCCAGAGGTCCCCCGCGTAGTCGATGCCCTCGAAGTGGATGACGGTCCGCTCGCCGCCCTCGGGAGGATGGATGTCGACGTCCCGCTCGTACCAGACGACGGGGTGCTCGCCCCGATCGGCGATGCCGCTGAGTTCGGTCTCGTGGCTGAACGGCACGCGAATGGCCGAATCCCACTCGGTTCCTCGTTCCCAGGCTTCGTTCCGTCCGGCGTCGTCATCGTCGAAACGGAACCGCCACTCCCCGTCCAGGGAAGTCCAGGCGTCTCTCCGCAGCTGCGGTCGGGGATGATCGATGGTGTTCAATGTCGTCTCCTTGGATGTCACCGTGATTACTTGAGTTCGCCCATGGCCACGCCCCGGACGAAGGACTTCTGAAAGAGGAAGTACATGATCATCACCGGGACGGTGGCGATGACGTTGGCCGCCATGATGGGACCGAATCGGATGTTGGTGTTGGAGTTCGCCAGGGTCGTCAAGCCGATGGGCAGAGTGTAGAAATCCTCACTCTGGGCGATGATCAAGGGCCAGACGAAGTCGTTCCAGCTCCAGCTGAAGTTGAACAGGGCGACCGTCGCAACGGCGGGGATGGCCATGGGGATCATGATGCGGAAGATGATGGTCAGTTCTCCGGCGCCGTCCAGCCGAGCGGCTTCTTCGAACTCATTCTCGATTCCCTTGAAATACTGGGTGAGGATGAACACCGAGACCGGCGACGCCAGGGCCGGAAGGATCAATCCGGCGTAGCTGTTGACCATGCCCAGGCGGCTCAGGTTCAGGAAGAGCGGAATCATGATGGCCTGCAGGGGAATCATGAATCCCGAGAGGGTCATGGAGAAGAGAACCTTCTTGCCGGGGAACTTCATCCGTCCCAGGACGTATCCCGCCAGGATGCTGACGATGAGGATGCCCACGGTGGAACTGAAGGAAACGACCACGCTGTTGGTGAACCACCGAGCGATGTTCGCCTTCTCCAGGATGGTGGTGTAGTTGTCGAATCTCCATTGAGT
>JAKSAU010001068.1 GCA_022361535.1 Desulfobacterales bacterium | reverse complement strand
GTAAAAAATACGGCAGCCGTTTCTTAGAATAAACGGGCCGGTATTTGTATATGGGATGCCCTTGTTCTCCAAGCCAATCGGAAATTTATTTTGAGAATTGGTATAATCAATTTAAAAGGAGTAGGGGTATTCAATATACCGGGCCGTGGCTTTGGCCTGATCCTGTCCGTAGAGTCGTGCTACCATATACAGACACATATCAATACCAGCAGCAACACCGGCAGATGTGAGAATTTTACCGTTATCAGTAAATCGTTGATCCTGTATGATATTTGTATCCGGCTCTAGAGCTTTAAGTTCGTCAAATATTTGGTGGTGGGTGGTCGCGGAAAGATCCTTGAGCAATCCTAATTTTGCAAGAATGAGTGCTCCCGAGCAAACAGACATGATATTATCGCAAGTCTTGGAAACCTGCAAGATCCAGTTGAGCACGGTATCATTTTCCAGCAAGGCCCGGGTACCAATCCCGCCGGGAATAATCAGATAGTCAGGTATTTGTGCTGTATTTATCGGATAGTCAGGTACTACCTGAAGCCTGTTCCTGGCCTGGATCGTATCAATGTCCTCTGCCACGGTATACACATGGAGGCGTTCGTAATTGTTTAGTTCATTAAAGACTGAAAAAACTTCAAAAGGGCCTGCGAAATCCAGGACTTCAACATCCTTGAAGAGCAATATGGCCAGGTTCTTTTTGCCTGATTTTGCGTGCACGTTTTTGTCCATTGTGTTTCTCCTTTATCTGTTTTTACCTGCCAAACCGTTTGCGATATAGATGAGGCAAAACGTTTAGTTGACGTTTGAATGCCCGGCGCATCATTTCCTCGCTTTTAAATCCGCTGTCCAGGGCAATTTCCTTGAGTCCGGTATCTCGTATTTCAAGGTGCTCCGCTGCTATTTCTACCCGCATCTTTTCTACAAATTTTCCGGGTGTCATGCCTGTTTCATTCTTGAAGGTCCGGGAAAAGTTTCGTTCGCTCATGGCGCAACGAAAAGCCAAGGCATCTACAGACAGATTTTTGGTTGGATTTTCTTTCATCCAGCTGAGTACTTTTTCAAGCTTTCCTTTAGCTGCAGTCTGGCGGACAAGACTGCTACTGAATTGTGACTGGCCTCCCTGACGCTTCATAAAGACGACTAACTGTTTGGCAATATATAATGCCAGATCTCTTCCATGGTCTTCCTGGACCAGTGACAGTGCCAGGTCAATACCAGCAGTCACACCGGCAGATGAGTAAACCGGACCGTCTTTGACAAAAATATTATCCGGTGCAACATCAATGTCAGGGTATGTTTCTTCAAGGAATTGGGTTTCAGACCAATGGGTTGTGGCGCACCTGCCATTGAGAATACCTGCTTCTGCTAGAATTCTGGTTCCCGTACAAATGGAGGCAATACGGCGGACCTTGGAAAATTGTGTTCTGATAAAATCACGTATGTTTGGCTGATGGCTTGCCTGTGGGGCCCCTGCACCTCCTGATACCAAAAGGGTATCCAGTTCCGGTAGTTCATTGTCTTTGAATGCCATATCTGCAAAAAGCTTGATACCGGACGAGGTGTTGACCGGTCCCCTGGATTCGGCAATCAAGACAAGATGGTATGCAGGGGGCAGTTCTGGCTGTTCTCTGGTTAAGTATCTTTGAGCCTGGGAAAAGACTTCCAAAGGGCCTGTGATATCCAGGACCTGTGCGCCTTCAAAAATAACCTGTCCAATAGTACGAGTTTTCATTTTAGTCCTCCTTGCCAATCATCATTTCAGAAAAAGTGGTTGGCTGCAATGACAAAGAACCAGCAAAAACAGACAAAAATTTGGCTATACTTCCAATATGTGTTGGGGTATTAGAAACAGGTATGTGAAAAGAGTTAAGCCAAAGGCAGATTAAAAGATGACCATCTATGATAAAAAAATAATAACGCGCGAAAAATTACCTGGCAGGATCCTGCTGGGCCTGAGTCTTTTTCTTGGTATACTTATTTTTTGTATCTCATTTTTTGCCCGGTTTGATACCTTATCCGACTTGAACAGCATTGCAAAGGAAAGGCTGGCCCTTTATGAGGGTACATTGAATGCAGCCCTGGAGAAGTATCAATATCTTCCCTATTTTATTTCCAGGAATGAAACCATCGTCCAGATGCTTACCAACAACACAGGAATAACTTCCGCCAATGTGCTGCTTGAGACCGCGAACGAAAGGGCAGGATCTGCAGATATTTTTATCATGGACAAAAATGGAAATACCATAAGTGCGAGCAATTGGAACAAGCCCCAGACTTTTATCGGGCAAAATTATGGGTTCAGGCCGTATTTTAAGGATGCCATGGCCGGAAAAGAGGGGGGCTTTTATGCCATTGGAGCTACAACAGGAACTCCCGGTTATTTCATGTCCCATCCGGTTTATAATTTCCAGGATAAGGGTGATACACTGCCCATTGGAGTCGTGGTGGTTAAGGTGGATCTTTCCGTGCTTGAGAGGCACTGGATGGAGGGCGGCGAGATCGTATTTGTATCTGATAAAAACGGGGTTATTTTCTTGTCGGGAAATCCGGACTGGAAATATAAAAGCTTATTGCCCATCACACCTGAAACCTTGTTGCATATCAGGCAGGGAAGGCAATACAAGGGTATCAGTCTTGAAACCCTTGCCTTGGAAAAAGGAACCACGGGATCCTTTGACTGGATAAAAATTAACAATGAACGCTTTCTTTTGGGCAGTCTTTCCCTGACGCAATTCAACTGGCAGTTAAATTACCTGATCCCCTGGAAACGTCTTGAGGAACGGGTTAATTTTTATTTATACATCTCATCGGCTGTAAGTGTTCTTTTGATCCTAAGCCTGCTTTTTGCCCAGGAAAGGCGGCTGAAAAAAATCTCCCAGCAAAAAGCCTTGGAGGCTGAGAAAATCGGCCAGATCAACCAGCGTCTCAAAGAGGAGGTTGAAGAACGAAAAAGGACGGAATCCCATCTTCGCCATACCCAGGAAGAGTTGGTCCAGAGCGGTAAGCTTGCGGCTTTAGGCCAGATGGCTGCCGCCATTGTCCATGAATTGAACCAGCCCATTTCCGCCATCAGGACCTATGCTGCCTCCTGCAGACTGATGGCAGGCCAAGGCAGGGAGGCTGAGTTAAATCAAACCCTGTTGTCCATTTCAGACATCACAACACGCATGGAAGGCATCACAAGGCAGCTCAAGGATTTTTCGAGAAAATCCCCTTTGGATATTAAACCAATAGATGTCACCGAACCTGTAAGACGGGCAGCAGATCTTTTAAGGTACGCAATTGATGAGGCTGAGTGCAGGCTTTCAGTTGAAACACCCAAAGAGCCGCTGACAGTCTTAGGAGACAGGCTTCGACTTGAACAGGTCTTTGTTAATTTGATCAAGAACAGCCTGGATGCCATGGCTGACACGCCGGATAAGGCCATATCCATTTTGTTCAAACAAGACGACACGCACGTAACCGTGCAGGTAAAGGATACAGGCCCGGGGATTGACGACACGCTAAAAGAAGAAATCTTTGCCCCGTTTTTTACGACCAAGGCCAAGGGTGATGGCTTAGGCCTTGGCTTGTCAATATCTTCCGGGATTGTTAAAGAGATGTCAGGACAGATTTTTGTGGCTGAGGATGACATCCCTGGTGCAGTGTTCTCGGTACGGTTAGAAAAAGGATAAGCCATGGATAAACCGGATATATACATAGTGGATGATGACAAGGCCATGCGCCAGTCTACCCGCCAGTGGCTGGAACTTGCCGGATACAATGTTAAAGATTTTGACCGGGCCGGCAAGGTCCTCGATATCATGGGCCGCGATATGAACAGTATCATTATCTCTGATGTCAAAATGCCGGGAATGGATGGGCTTGAGTTTCAAAAAGCCTTATCAAAAATCGATCAGGATATCCCTGTAATCCTGATTACAGCCCATGGGGACATATCCATGGCTGTAGAGGCGATAAGAAACGGGGCATATGACTTTTTGGAAAAGCCCTTTGAGCCCGAAAGAATATTGGATTCTGTACAGCGTGCTGTGGAAAAGCGGAGCCTGATTATGGAAAACCGGGAACTGAGAAGCCAGCTTAATGCAGCCCAGGGCCTGGATTCACGTTTGGTGGGGGGAAATCCGCGGATGAGGGCTTTAAAACAGCAGATCATGGGGCTTGCCCCAACAGAAGCCACGGTCATGATTATCGGTGAAACAGGAACAGGTAAAGAGGTTGTTGCGCGCTGCCTGCATGATTGGAGCAACAGAAAGAACGAACCCTTTCTGGCTGTGAACTGTGCAGCTATTCCTGCCACCATGGCGGAGAGCGAATTGTTCGGTTACGAGGCCGGTGCTTTTACCGGTGCCAGACAACGCCACAGGGGAAAACTTGAGGCTGCATCGGGCGGTACGCTATTTTTAGACGAATTGTCGAGCATGCCCCTTGAAATTCAAGGCAAGCTGTTGCGGGCCCTTGAGAGCAAGCGGGTTACCCGGTTAGGGTCTAATACCCCTAAGCCTTTGGACTTCCGGTTGATCACAGCCATGAATATCACCCCTGACGAAGCCATTGAGTCGGATAAATTAAGAAAAGACTTGTATTACAGACTCAACACCATGGAGTTGACCATACCGGCTCTGCGGGAACGCAAAGAGGACATCAATTCTCTTTTTTCCTTATTTTTGGAACGGGCTGCCGAAATGTACGACTGTCGTCCTGACATGCCAGGACCGGCTGGGTTTTCAGCTCTTATGGCCCATGACTGGCCCGGCAATGTCCGAGAACTTAAAAGTGTTGCAGAACGGTATGTGCTGTCCAATCTTGCCCAGGAAGAGCGACTGTCAAAACTACTTGCTCCTGATACCACTGCAGAAGACCTTCAGGGAGCATCACTTAGTGAACAGGTTCGTCATTTTGAACGTCACCTGATTAAAGATTCCCTGAAACGCCATAAAGGGCAGATTAATAAAGTAATGGCAGAACTTGGAATACCAAGGCGGACTTTGAATGAAAAAATGGCCAGGTATAATCTATCCAAAAATAGTTTATAGCGGATATATTTTAGCAGGTAGATTATAACGACCTGATTGTGCAAACTTTTTTTAGCGCCCTGTTTCAAGAGCATCTTTGGCTAAAAATATCAGAGATCCAATAAATCTGACTATGTGGGGCCAACACAATATCCAGGATCAGTGTATCGGCAAAAAATTGCCGATGTACAAAAAGAGTCTGGCAGAAATCTGCTCATCCCGGTATATAATCTTATTTTGTGCCTTTAAATTCAGTTGGTTAGTTTGACTCCTCCTTGGCACATCCTTTGCTCATACTCTGGCCAGGTAAACAAAAGTATATTTTAATCATTTAACATTGCGAGGTGAAACGATGAAAAATTCTATGCGAAGAACCCTTTTAGCCTTAGCCACTCTTATTATGGTGACCTTTGCCTTTGCCATGCCGGGAACGGCAGCCCAGG
Organism: Desulfobacterales bacterium; assembly: GCA_022361535.1. The sequence continues at coordinate 1,893 of JAKSAU010001068.1, read as the reverse complement.
CGGACCGCAGTTACCTTTTGACCACTGCCAGCACCGGCGGCACTTTCTATCCGGTTGGTGTGGCGCTTTCTACATTGATCAAGGTAAAACTCCAGCCCAAGCACAAGATCGGAATGTCTGCCATTAACTCTGCCGGATCCGGTGAAAACGTCAAGCTGCTCAGAGAAGACGAAGCCCAGTTCGGTATCCTCCAAGGCCTTTACGGATACTGGGCCTGGAAAGGTATTGGTGCGGTTAAAGCGGACGGCCCTCAGACAAACATGCGATCCATCACCATGCTCTGGCAAAATGTTGAGCAGTTCACCATGCAGTCCAAATATGCCAAATCAGGAACTATCGAAGACCTCATGGCATTAAAAGGCAAACACCTGGCACTGGGTAAAAAGAACTCCGGGACCCTGGGTTCCAATACCTTTCTGCTCAACAACCTGGGATTTGACGTAAATAAAGATTTTAACCTGGTTCATGTCGGATACGGCCCCAGTGCAGATGCGCTTCAAAACGGCCAGGTCGTTGCCATGAGTACTCCTGCCGGAGTCCCCACAGGTGCGGTTACCCGTGCTGTTGCAACAATGGGTGATAAACTGACCTTCCTGAATTTTACTGATGACCAGATGAAAAAAGCAGATGGCGGACTCAATCTTTGGACCCGTTATGTAATCCCTGCAGGGACATATCCCAAACAGGCTGCTGATATCAATACTATTGCACAGCCCAACTTTTTGGCTGTCCGTGCAGATGTAGATGAAGAAGCAGTTTACCTGATCACCAAGACCATTTATGAGAATCTGCCGTTCCTGACTGCTATTCACAAAGCAACCAAGGCCATGTCACTGGAAAAATCCATTGACGGTCTTCCCATGCCCCTGCATCCGGGTGCGCTTCGCTATTACAAAGAAGCCGGCCTGACTGTTCCGGAGCGTTTGGTTGCCAAATAGGTAAACTTATCATCCTTTTGACCGTCCGTCTGCCAAACTGACAGTACCGGGCGGTCAAAAGAGCTTTTACATTACATCTTCGGCTAGTTGAGAAAAGGAGGCCGTATTTTATGGAAGAGAACGGGTTCAGAGAAAGAACACTGCTGATACTTGGGGCAGGGGTGGCACTTGTCCATATCTATTTCAATACATTAGGCGTGCTGCCCGGATTATGGCGAAATTCCATTCACTTTGCAGGATTTGCCTTAATGTGCCCGTTTCTCTATCCCCTTGCCGGCAAGGAACGGACAGGCGGTGCAACAGTCTGGCTTGATATTGCCTTGGGTCTTCTTGCGGCTTTTTGTGCGATCTACATGGTTGCCATGGAAGATGCCATTTACGACCGGGGAGTGAGGATGATCCTACCCGAGTGGATATTCGGAGTGATCCTTATCCTGGCTGCCATTGAATTGACCCGCCGGACCACGGGAATGATCATCCCGGTGTTAATTGTCTTGGGACTGACCTATGTGGGGTGGTGGGGTGGTCTTCTGGATGGTGTGTTTGAGTTTAAAAGTATGAATCCGGAGACCATCCTTTTCAGAAGTGTTTACGGAGATGACGGTATTTTCGGTAATATTGCCAGTATTTCTTCAACCTTTGTATTTATGTTTATCCTTTTTGGGGCGTTTCTTTTAAAGTCCGGAGCCGGAGATTTTGTCATCGATCTTGCCCGGTCCGTGGCCGGGAAACTTCCCGGTGGGCCGGGGCTTGTGGCAGTGTTTGCTTCCGGGCTTACCGGTACGATTTCAGGATCTGCCATAGCCAATACCGCATCCACAGGGGTCATTACCATTCCTTTGATGAAAAAGGCGGGATTCCCTGCTAAATTTGCAGCAGGTGTCGAAGCTGCAGCAGCTACAGGGGGGCAGATAATGCCGCCTATTATGGGGGCCGGGGCCTTTGTTATGGCAAG
>JAKSAU010000171.1 GCA_022361535.1 Desulfobacterales bacterium | reverse complement strand
GCAGCCGATAGGCGATTAGCCTATCCGGAGGTAAACCCGTTGCATTATCAACCACATTTCCTGATAAACTGCACTGCAAACCAGCTAATCCATATGGATCTATCCAAACATTAATATCACCAGTGTAAGCAAATAAGTTTAATCCCCCTTTAATTTTTATCGGATTCTGGCTCACATACAACCCCATATCCGGCGAATAATACCGGAACCGATTATAACACAACCCAATTTCCTCATCCTCATACTGACCTTGATACCTAAATGGACAGTCTATTAAAGAACCTGCTGCCTGAAAGCTCACGCCAACCAAAGGCTTTGCCCTCATTCTTGCCGCACCGATTGCAAATCGGCGCTAACGGGGGAAAATTGCACTAATTATCACTTTTCCATTGAGCCTGTTAATATTAGAAGTTATAAACTGATGCTTTTAGATCATTCTCTTTTAAAAAGGAGTTTTCCCAATCATCATAAGAATCTGGAGGAGTTAACAAATCTTGGTTTTTTTCCCAATATGATTCTCCGTAATAACAAATCATAGCCCAATGATAAGGGTGCTCATGAGAAAAAAAATAAACATCATTAACATTCTGAATTGGAGATTTAAATAGATTTGAATTTTCAATTGCTAAGTTTGCTTCTTCCTTTGAAATATTACAGAATTCAACTAGACAACCTTTTAAAATTTCACAAAAAGTATAAAAGTTAAAAACAATCTCTTCATTTGATTGCTCATCAAAAAATTTTAATTCATCATTTCCCATCATTATTTATTTAGGTACATGGAAGTTTTCCCATATTGTGTTTGTCAAATAATTTTGCAGCATCATCGCTAAAAATTGCCAATTGATGTCCAATTGCTTTAGGTTTTCCTCCTCTTGGATTTGCTAGCATTGGACCATCAATACCATCAAATGCATGATTTAATTTTCCTTTTCTGCCTGCTGTAACAGTATCAGCCCACTCATCAGTTGCCCCATCAAATGTTTTGATGTTAAGCTTTGCTAACTCTTCATCCGGAATATCAAAATGAATAACATCACCACCTTTTCTTTTAGCCCAATCCTGCGCCTGTTTTATGTCATTGGTAACGTAAAAACCTCCCTTACCACTCGGATTAAAATCCAAATTAGGTCTACCTTTTGATGGATCGATGCCATTCATAACATTTTGTGTCGCTTGAGTACCACTGGTAGCATGGTAAAAATCGAGTAAGCCATAGGGATCTAAAATAATTAACGTATTCTTTGAATACTCATAAAGCCGACTTCCCCCGATCATTC
>JAKSAU010001256.1 GCA_022361535.1 Desulfobacterales bacterium | reverse complement strand
TTACTTGCTGGGAGGGGTCATCCTCATGGTCCCGCTCTACCAGATGGGAACTTCATTGGGACTGACGAAAACTCCCGCCGGAGTCTTCTTTTACATGATTCTCATTTACATCATGCAGACCCTGCCCCTCGCTCTGTATATGCTGGGGAATTACTTCCGGGGAATACCCAAATCGATTGAGGAAGCGGCTCTGATAGACGGCTACGGCCGGGTGAGCATTATCGTCAAAATCATCGTCCCCCTTTCCAGGCCGGTTCTGATTACGGTTTTTGTCTACTGTTTCATTATCGCCTGGAACGAATACCTCTACGCCTCAGTCTTCCTGAAGCCTTTTAACGATATGAGAACCCTCTCTATCGCAATCCAGGCGCTTTTCCACTCCAAGAACAGCATCTGGGACAGAATCATGGCGGCTTCCACTCTGACCCTGGCACCGGTCATCCTCTTCTTCTTCATGCTGGCGAAGAACATGGTCTCCGGCCTCTCCGACGGCGGAGTGAAAGGCTGATTCAACGATGACTTACACCGCGCACATCCTGTCCCACACCCACTGGGACCGGGAGTGGTATCTCAACAGCCCCTACACGAACGAATGGCTGATTCCCTTCTTCGACGGTCTCTTCGCGATGCTGGAGAAGGAGGCGGACTACAAGTTCATCCTCGACGGCCAGCTGTCGATGGTGGAGGACTACTTCGAGGAACTCTCGGCGAACGGCCTGTCGGTGTCCGACGCCCGGCGGACGATCCGCGCCCACGTGGAGCGCGGCGCCCTGTTCATCGGTCCCTACTACCTCCAGCCGGATTGGCAGCTCCTGAGCGAAGAATCCCTGGTGAGGAACCTGATGATCGGCCGCAAGCTGGCGGATGCCCTCGGGGGCTGTATGAAATCCGGCTGGCTGCTGGACAACTTCGGTCAGATTTCCCAAACCGCCCAGATCCACAAGCTGGCGGGCCTTGAGGGGCTCTACGTCTGGCGCGGGGTGGCGATGGATCCCGAGAAGGTGACGTCGGAATTCCTCTGGGAGTCCCCCGACGGCAGCCGCCTGCTCACGGTCTACCTGCT
>JAKSAU010000517.1 GCA_022361535.1 Desulfobacterales bacterium | reverse complement strand
CTCATCCTGACAGCAGATGAGCAGGTGCTGGCGTTGGATGCAAAAGTGGATTTTGATTCCAACGCCTTGTACCGTCATAAAGACCTGCTGGAACTTCGTGACCTGACAGAAGAAGATCCACTTGAAGTCGAAGCGTCTAAATTCAATCTGAACTATATCAACCTTGACGGCAATGTGGGCAACATCGTTAACGGCGCCGGTCTTGCCATGGCCACCATGGATATCATTAAAAATGCCGGAGCCACTCCTGCAAACTTCATGGATGTGGGCGGCGGCGCATCTTCCGAACAGGTAGAAAACGCATTCAGGATTATTCTGGCTGATGATAAGGTGAAGGCGGTTCTTATCAATATTTTCGGCGGTATTTTGCGGTGTGATATTTTTGCCCAGGGTGTTGTGGATGCAGCTAAAAAGACCGGCATCAACATCCCGGTGGTGGTTCGTATGGAAGGCACCAATGTGACCGAAGGCAAGAAGATCCTGGCTGATGCCGGGCTTAACCTGACCTCTGCAACCGATCTTTCAGATGCAGCACAGAAAATCGCTGCGGCTGTTAACTAAAGGAGACCGAACGTGAGTATATTTGTAAATAAGGACACCAGGCTCTTGGTCCAGGGCATTACCGGTAATGAAGGCAGTTTTCATGCCCGGCAGTGTATTGAATACGGTACCAATATCGTTGCAGGTGTAACACCCGGCAAGGGCGGACAAAATATGGACGAAGTCCCGGTATTCAATACCGTGGCCCAGGGTGTAAAAGAAACAGGGGCCAATGCCTCCTTGATTTTCGTCCCCCCGCCTTTTGGGGCGGATGCCATTATGGAAGTGGCTGATGCAGGCGTAGAGCTGATTGTTTGCATTACCGAAGGCATTCCCATCATGGACATGGTAAAAGTTAAGAATTTTCTGGCAAGCAAAAACTGTCGGCTCATCGGTCCCAACTGCCCGGGAATAATTACTCCGGACGAGTGCAAGATCGGTATCATGCCCGGCAAGATTCACAAAAAGGGAAATGTTGGTGTTGTTTCAAGATCCGGCACCCTGACCTATGAGGTAGTGGACCAGCTGACCAAGCTTAATATGGGTCAATCTACCTGTATCGGTATTGGGGGCGATCCTGTAAACGGTACCAATTTTATAGATGTATTGTCTGCATTCCAGGCTGATGACGAAACAAGCGCTATCGTCATGGTCGGGGAAATTGGAGGCAGTGCAGAAGAAGAGGCAGCAGCATATATTAAAGCAAATGTTACAAAACCGGTTGTTGGATTTATCGCAGGGCTGACAGCACCTCCCGGCAGACGAATGGGGCATGCCGGGGCCATTATCTCAGGTTCCAGCGGTACGGGCGAAGCAAAAATCAAGGCATTCAAAGACAATGGAATTCATGTCTGCGAGAACTTAGGTGAGATCGGCCGGATTTGTAAAGAGGCATTTTAAAGTAACCTTAAGGAGGTTTCAACATTGGAAAGCTATACCATTGAATCAAACAAAAAAAAGAGCAGGCTTCCTGCCCGGCTGGATTTTCTCCAGAGTGGTACCGGCCTGATCCTGGGCCTGTTCATGTGGGTGCACATGCTCCTGGTCTGCAGTATCATCCTGGGAAAAGGCGCCTTTAACTGGGTGGCCAAGACCATGGAGCTGGCTTTTTTGTCAGACACAGGCCATGGGTACCCAATCGCGGTATTCTTTGCCGTATCTGTTATTTCTACCCTGTTCATCACCCATGCCCTTTTGGGGATGAGAAAATTTCCTATTAGCTGGAAACAGCATCGGATCATGAGAGACCAGATGGTCCTGATGAAGCATCAGGATACCAATTTCTGGTACATCCAGGCCATTACAGGTTTTATCATGTTTTTTGCAGGTTCGGTCCATCTTTACATTATGTGGACCAACCCCGGCAGCATTGATCCCTACCTGTCCGCTGACCGTGTGGTCTCCGGTAATATGTGGTTTGTTTACCTGGTCCTGCTGATCTGCGTGGAACTGCACGGTACGATCGGTCTTTACAGACTGTGCATGAAGTGGGGCTGGTTCCAGGGTAAAGACAATAAAAGTGCTAAAGAAGCCCGGGAAAAACTCAAACAATATAAAAACAAACTGACCATTTTCTTCCTTTCTTTAGGAATCCTGGCTCTGCTGGTATTCATCGTCATCGGTATCGGGCACAGGGACCGTGTGGGAGAGCGTTATGGTGCAAGCCACGCCGCAGTGACTGAAGAGGCAGCCCATGAGGCTGAGCCAGTAATGGAAGACACTGCCCATGAAGCAGAAGCAGTGCATGAAGAAGAGCCCGCTGATGCTCATGAGGAAACGCCTACCGAAGAGACCCATGCCGCACCTGCCGCACATGAGCCGGAAGCGGACCATGCAACTGACGACGGCCACGGCACTGAGGACCATGCTCCGGCCCATGAGGATGCCGGTCATGAAGAACCGGATGCACATGCCGAACCCCATGCAGCAGAAGAAACACATTAAGAAAGGGAAAGCTTAAATGAATATCATATATACGGATTCACTTGTTATCGGCGGCGGCCTGGCTGGGCTTCGCGTCGCCATTGCAGCCAAGCAGCGGGGGTATGAGTCCATCGTCCTCTCGCTGATGCCGGCCAAAAGGTCACACTCTGCCGCAGCCCAGGGCGGTATGCAGGCAAGTCTCGGTGCCTGTATCAAAGGGGACGGGGATGATGAAGATGTCCACTTTGCAGACACAGTCAAAGGTTCTGACTGGGGTTGTGACCAGGATGTGGCCAGAATGTTTGTTAATACATCACCTAAAGCCATCAGGCAGCTGTCTGCCTGGGGCGTGCCCTGGTCCAGGGTCCGCGGCGGTGACAGAGATGTTATCATCAACGGTGAAAAGGTTACCATTACAGAAAAACACGAGGCCCATGGTTTGATTACTGCCAGGGACTTTGGCGGTACAAAAAAATGGCGTACCTGCTACACCTCTGACGGAACCGGCCATACCATGCTCTATGCCATGGATAACAAAGCCATTGAAATGAATATCCCTGTGCATGAGAGAAAAGAGGCCATCGCTCTGATTCATGACAACGGGGTGTGCCATGGTGCCGTGGTAAGAGACCTTGTTACAGGGGAATTGAGTGCTTACATTGCAAAAGCCACCACAATTGCTACCGGCGGTTACGGTCGTATCTATTCAGTATCCACCAATGCGATTATCTGTGAAGGTATCGGTGCAGCCATTGCCCTGGAAACAGGTGTGGCCACACTTGGTAATATGGAAGCCGTCCAGTTTCATCCTACAGCCATCGTACCGGTTGGTATCCTGACCACAGAAGGATGCCGTGGTGACGGCGGCCTTCTCCTTGATAAAGACGGATACCGGTTCATGCCGGATTATGAGCCGGATAAAAAAGAATTGGCGTCAAGGGACGTTGTATCCCGCCGCATGACCGAGCACATGAGAAAAGGCAAAGGCGTGCCCTCCAGATACGGTGATCACCTCTGGCTGGATATCACCCTGCTCGGCCGTGAACACATTGAAAAGAACTTAAGGGAAGTAAAAGAAATTTGTGAATACTTCCTTGGCATTGATCCGGTTAAAGAGTACATCCCGGTTCGTCCGACCCAGCATTACTCCATGGGCGGCGTAAGAACCAAGGCCACAGGTGAAAGCCCGACCTTGAAAGGTCTTTTCTCCTGTGGTGAAGCAGCATGTTGGGATATGCACGGATTTAACCGTCTTGGCGGAAACTCAGTTGCGGAAACCGTTGTTGCCGGTATGATCGTTGGTGAATATGTAGCAGATCATTGTGCTGCATCCAGCCTGGATGTTTCTACAGCTACCATCGAGCATTTTATGAAAAAGGAAGAAGACAAGATCGCAACCTTGCTTACCCGTGACTACGGTGAAAATCCCTTCCAGCTTAAAGCTGAAATGCAGAAGATCATGATGGACAAGGTCGGTATTTTTAGAAACGGTGAAGACTTGGAAGCAGCTGTTGAAGAACTCAAACTGTTGAACCAGAGAGCCAAGAAGATTGCATTGAGAAACAGAATTTCTTCCTCAAATCCGGAACTGGTAGAAGCCATCCGCGTACCCAAGATGATCAAACTGGCCCAGTGTGTGGCATACGGTGCTATGCTCAGAACTGAAAGCCGTGGTGCTCATGCCCGTGAAGATTATCCGGAAAGAAACGACCGTGACTGGCTCAAACGCACACTGACCACCTGGAAAGATGAAGACTCAGATCTGCCGGAAATCACCTATGAAGATCTGGATGTTATGAAAATGGAAATGCCTCCGGGCTCACGTGGGTATGGTGTGGACAACACCATTCACCATGCGGATACGGAAAAAAGGGTTGCTGAAATCGAAGAGATTAAAAAAGCAAACCCGACAGCAGATCGTCATGAAATGCAGGAACTGCTGAATCCCTTAGACATTCCGGAAAAATTCAAAGGCAAAAACGAGCGTATCGGCAGGGGGTATAAATAATGAGTGACGACGGAAGAATTTTAAGATTTCAGATATTTCGGTATAACCCCCAGAAAAAGGGCGACAAACCCCGTATGGTGACTTACGAGATCACTGAAGCCCCTGGGATGACAATCTTTATTGCATTGAACGAAATCCGGGAAAACCAGGATCCATCCCTGCAGTTTGACTTTATCTGCCGGGCCGGGATCTGCGGTTCCTGCGGTATGGTCATTAACGGGTCTCCTGACCTTGCCTGCCGGACGTTGACCAGCAAGTTTGAAGACGGGGAAATTACCCTGCTTCCGCTGCCCGGTTTTGAACTGATTGGCGATCTGTCAGTCGATACTGGTAAATTCATGCGCGCCATGAGTGAACGGGTTGAGTCCTGGATTCATGACATCAATGCAGATGAAGTCGATTACAACAAACTGGAAGAGCGGATGGATCCGGATGTCATGGATGAGATCTATGAACTGGAACGCTGTGTAGAATGCGGCTGCTGCATCTCTGCCTGCGCCACCAAACGGATGCGTCCTGATTTCTTGTCTGCTGTTGGCTTCATGCGCCTGGCACGGTTCTATATGGACCCCAGGGACAAACGGACTGATGATGAGTATTATGAAATCATGGGAGATGATGATGGTGTGTTTGGTTGCATGACCTTGCTTGGTTGTGAAGATTATTGTCCCAAGGATTTACCGCATCAGACGCAGATTGCCTTCCTAAGGCGCAAAATGGCTCTTATAAAGTAGCGCTTGAACGGTAATTCACCCATCTGCTTCGTTGCTTCATCATTCTGGAGTCCTCACGTACTATAGTACGCTGCGGCTCCAGAATGATTCGCGCCTTGCATATGGGCAAATTCTCGTCCAAGCTAGTCTTGGCAAAAGCCAGTAACTAAAGACTATAGCAGCGGGTAGCAGGCAGGTAACGGCCCTGCTGCCTGTTGGTTTTTTATGGGGATAAAAAATGAGTGAATTTAAATTTGAAACCATGTTTCCTTTGGGGGAGGATACCACTGAGTATCGTCTTTTAAGCAAGGAGCATGTGCGGGTTAAGGATTTTGAGGGCAAAGAAGTGCTCATGGTCGAGCCTTCAGCCTTAAATCTTTTGTCCGAGGCAGCTTTCAAGGATGTGGCCCATCTTTACCGGGCAGAGCATCTGCAAAAGCTTAAAGCCATTATTGATGATCCAGAAAGTTCGGACAATGACAGGTATGTGGCATTAGAGCTGTTAAAAAATGCAGCCATTTCTGCTGAAAAAGTCTATCCCATGTGCCAGGATACAGGTACGGCTATCGTCATGGGAAAAAAGGGCCAGCAGGTCTGGACCTGGTCCGATGATGAAAAGGAATTATCCAAAGGGGCGTTTGACGCATATACCAAAAACTACCTGCGGTATTCCCAGAATGCACCGTTGACCATGTACAAAGAGGCCAACACAAAGAACAATATGCCAGCCCAGGTGGATATTTCCTCCATTGAAGGCGAAGAGTATAAATTCTTGTTTATGGCCAAGGGTGGTGGTTCTGCAAACAAAACCGCGCTTTTCCAGATGACTAAGGCAGTCCTCAATTCTGAGGAAATCCTGATCAATTTCATGCTGGAAAAAATGAAGGCATTAGGTACGGCCGCCTGTCCGCCTTACCATATTGCTTTTGTTATCGGCGGCACCACGGCTGAGCTCAATTTGAAAGCAGTGAAACTGGCTTCTGCAAGGTATCTTGATTCCCTGCCGACCGAAGGCAGTGAAACCGGCCATGCATTCAGGGATATCGACCTTGAAGATAAAGTGTTGGCAAGATCCTATGAGTTGGGTCTTGGCGCTCAGTTTGGGGGCAAGCATTTTGCCCTGGATATCCGTGTAATCCGCATGCCGCGTCATGGTGCATCCTGCCCCATCGGCATCGGTGTCTCCTGTTCTGCTGACCGTCAGATCAAAGGCAAGATCACACGTGACGGTATTTTCTTGGAGCAGCTTGAAGAAGATCCGGGTAAATACCTTCCCACTTCCGAGCCTGAAATGGCTCCGGCCGTGGAACTTGACTTGAACAGACCCATGGATGAAATTCGTGCGGAATTGTCTAAATATCCGGTATCTACACGTCTGTCCTTGACCGGTAAAATAATTGTAGCGCGCGATATTGCCCATGCCAAGTTCATGGAGCGGTATGAGGCCGGAGACGGTCTGCCTGATTACATTAAAAATCATATCATTTACTATGCAGGTCCAGCCAAAACACCTGACGGACAAGCATCAGGATCATTCGGCCCTACAACTGCCGGACGTATGGATCCCTATGTGCCTGTTTTCCAGAAAGAAGGGGCGTCCATGATCATGCTGGCCAAGGGCAACCGGACCCAGCAGGTTACCGATGCCTGCAAGGAATATGGTGGGTTTTATCTTGGCTCTCCTGGTGGCCCTGCAGCACGGTTGGGTAAAGATTTCATCAAAAAGGTTGAACTCGTGGAATATGAAGAACTGGGTATGGAAGCGGTGTACATGATCACTGTGGAAAACTTTCCTGCCTTCATCATTGTCGATGACAAAGGTAATGATTTTTATGCCGGCCTGCTTTAACCTGTAGTATCATCCCTTCCCGGCCAATTTACCGGGAAGGGATGTTTCCTTCTTTCCTTTTTTTTCATATTTTTGTATATCCCCTATCATTTTGTTGAGCACGTCGATGAGACGCTCCAAATGATTTCTATTGATTTTCAAATATGGCAATCAATGGAAAATAAAACAAAGATATGGTATGTTGCGCAGGTTACCAAGGAGAAATAATGAAACAACTTATAATAGTAATTTTAAGCTGCATCGTCGCAGCCGGGCCGCTATGGGCCGATGAGATCGTTCTTGAAGATGGTAAAGTACTTTGTGGGAACGTACTCGACCTAACAGAGAATACGGTCTCCATTGAGATCGACGATAAAAAAATCGTCATTAATAGAGAAGAAGTTGAAGCGGTCTTTCTTGGCGAAAACAACCCTTTTTCATCAAAGGGATATCCAGGGTTGCAAGCCAATAAAGTTTATTCCTCACCTGATGTAAAGAAAGATGAAAAGAAACAATAGCTTTTATATAGTCCTACTGTGTGTTTTCGCACAGGTATTGGCTGGTGTGTTTATCCCGGGATATGCACATGCAGATACTGAAAAAAACATAAACACCATTCGTATTATTACCCCCCAATGGGAAGATCAAACAAATCCGGATGGCACCGGTCTGTTTTTTGATATCGTAAAAGCGGTTTACAACCCTTTGGGAATCAAAATGGACTACAATTTTGCACCCTGGAAGCGCTGTCAGGCAAAAGTAAATAAAGGCAGCGCCGATGCCATGCTTTGTGTCTGGAAAACCCATGCTGATGAACAAAAACAACTGACCCCCAAGTATCCGATTTACATTGAGCAGACGGCCGCTGTTATAAAAAAAGCATCCCGAATTTCATGGTTCGGAATGCATACCCTGGATTACAAAAGGGCAGTTTGGCTTCGGGGGTATGACTATGTCAATGATAAACATATGTCCGCCATACAGTTGGCCATGTGGCATGAGGTGGACAATTATGACGATGCCTGGCTTCAGCTTAACCTGGACCGTTTTGATGTCTATATTGATGCGCTCATAGACCTGAACCATTATATCCGTACCAACGGGATCAACAGGGATCTGTACCAGATTCAAATTCTTTGGAGCGAAAAGGCCTATGTGGCGTTTTCAAAATCTAAACGGGGTGCCTACCTGGCTGATGTGTATGACCGGGAAATTCAAAATCTATTCAAATCCGGTGAACTGGCGCGTATCTACAGAAGATGGAACCAGCCTTTTCTTGGAGGGTACTGGCAGGACTAAAGCCATCCCATTTCTTTTTTCATGGTTTTATACTGACGTTTGAACTTTTTCTTAAGATCCGGCTGACTCTTGAGGAAATTATCCACATGCTTGTGGTATTGGGCATTGATCGTATTGTACTGCTTTAAGCTTCGATTCACCTCAATGAGTAAGGAATCATAGGAACGGCGTGCCCTCATATCATTTTTTTTAAGCTTTTTAAAATGACTTGCTGAATACTCCAGCCATCGGACCATTTGATTGAAATAAGACTGAATGGCCTGCCTCTTCTTGGTTAGCGGGTAACCAAGAAGTTCTGTGATCAGCATATACTGGTCAAGTTTCTCGCTTTTAAGGGCTCCTTTATTGGCATTAATAAATTTAATGTATTCCCTTACATCCATATTGGCTTTATCCAGAACCTGCCCTGCATTCTTTACTATCTTGGCAGCTTCCCGCATTCTTTCAGGAGTATTGGTCACCTTGGCATCTGCAATTTTTTCCAGTTCTTTCTCTAAGTCCAATGCGGATGCTTCCATATTATTCAAGTGAAGGGCTGCTCTTTTTTCCATCCTGGATTTTGGTGCTTCATTGCTGCAACCGGTGATAGTGAAAATAATGCAGAGTGCTATGGAAATAAAAGTTAAGCCTTTGATAGTATGTGAATGATAGAATAAATGCGTCATGTCTGTCTAACTCTTCCCGTAACCATGCCAATAGTCAGTCTACGGAGTTGTTGTTATTAAAATTTAATTAGAATTTTAGTGGTATACCACTAAGACAAATGGGGGTAAAGTCTTTTTATTAAACCAAGTATTTATGCCAGTGCCATAATGTTTTTTGTTATTGAATAATGACTGGTAAATCCAAAACGAAAAGCGCTAATCGTTATAGTCTACAATGTAGGCTCGTTTGTCCCGGAGAAAGGCATCAGGCGTATTTTTCCCAAAAATACGGCAGCCGTCTCCGGGATAAACGAGCCGGTATCCTACATACAATTGCCCAGCCTTATTATAAGTTACCGGAAAGCTTTACTACATTTGTATTCAAGGCAAGGTTCAGGTTCCTATGGATAAATTCATGGGCATGGGATTCAAAAGGCATAAAAACCAAAGTGACAGAAACTGCTTTTATTTTCGCCTGTGCAACCTGTGGGAGGATATCTTTTAAAGGACGGGCCATAGACGCCACAATGATTTTAATACTCTGGATGGCCTCGGTTGCAGGAAGGGTAATGGGCAGGTGCACGTTTTTTCGAATTGTTTTTTCAAGGACAGGATTTGGTTGGCCTATAGTCAACTGCCTTGCAGCACGTAAAAAGACCTTGGGCCGAATTTTAAATGCTGGCGCCCAAAAGTAGAACTCGTCTCCGTCCTGCCAGGACTTAGGGCCGCCCGGCAGGTTGGCAAGTCGGATCACATCTCCCCGGCTGGCCAGGGGGAGCCCCTCCACCTTGGCTGAGATTCGCCAGAATGGGATGAGTACATCTTCAGGGCTGTCCGGCTTGGCAGACCCGAACTTGATCTTGCCCAATTGTTTCCCCCTGGGCTGCCACAAGGTATTGCAGTTCCGACAGACCAATGCCAGGGAGTCAGATTGTCCTTCAAGGTCCCAGCCGCATCCGGGGCACACTCCGGGCAGAATTTGCGTCTCTTTTTCAGGGCGGCAGTTTGACAGTTGATCCAATTCTTCTTCGGATAATGATAAGGAACCAATTGGCTTTTTTAGAACGCCATCAAAAATGCGATCAGTTTCCATATAAAACGGGGCATAGATCAAGCTGAATGTCTCTCCGATATCTTCTGTGATAAGGGCCTTTGCCGCATTTTTTCCTGACCCGGGCCGACTGGCAAGTTTGCTCATGCATTCCTTGAACGCTTCAGGGCGAATAAACCTTCCTTTTGTTCTTGCAGATACCCGTTTGAGGGGAAGTGCTTGAGAGCGAAATCCTAAGGAAAAGGGAACAGGTCCTGGAGCCTTATCGATAGCCAAACAGGAGACGTCAGTAAACTTATGGTCCACACCTGCCATAGTACAGGCATACTGCACCCCTTTAAACCGCCAGTAAGGCAGAAAAATAAAATCTGTTTCTTCAGGAAGGTCTTTATGGGGAGCTAAAAAATACCTTGCAAAACCCTTTTGGGAAATGCAAGACCGGACCCTGCAATAAGGGCAGACAAAAAAACGGTCTGCCTCATCCAGGAAAACCGGAGCCCCGCATTGGGGACAATGATGTTCAACTGAAAAACTAATGCTTTTCTCCGCATTGGTTGCAGAACAGTGCAGAGCTTAAGTTTTCAGCTCCGCATTTTTTACAGAATTTTGCCTGTTCCTGTTTTTCCACGGATGTGCCACACCTGGGACAGAATTTGGCACCAGTGGTGATGTTTTTACCGCACTGGGTACATTTCTCAAAGATGACCTGTTGATGCCCGCAGCCGGGACAGAAGTTTGCATTGACAGGGACGGGGTTGCTGCATTCCGGGCATTGTGACTGCGGTGCAGTCTTCGCTGCCATACCCTGGTTTTGGGCAAACATGCCCGGCAGCATCATACCCATTCCCATGCCCATACCCATGCCAGCGCCTTGAGCAGCCGGATCGCCTTCTCCTTCAGCCAGTTTTTCCATGGCCATGGCAGTCTTCATTTGCATAAGCTTGTTCATATCGTCAAAGACTTCCATCCGGCTTTTATCGTCAATGGCTTTTTGCACTTCCGGGGGTGGGGTAATGGCATTGATATATAACTGTGTTAACGCCAGTCCAAATTTTGAAAAATCATCTTTTACCCGTTCTGCAAGCCCTTTAGCCAATTCATCATATTTGGCGGGTAAATCGAATATGGATGATATTTTTTCACCGATAAAATCATTAAACCGGGAAACTATTACACGGTTTAAGTATTGGCTGATATCTTCAGTGGTAAACAACCCTTGTGTTCCTGTAATTCTGT
Organism: Desulfobacterales bacterium; assembly: GCA_022361535.1. The sequence continues at coordinate 5,490 of JAKSAU010000517.1, read as the reverse complement.
TGATAAACAACACGGGCTGTACGATGCGCATGTTGAATATTCCAAATGCACGCAGCCTTACCAAGCCGAGCTCTTTATCTTTAAAAGCCACAGGGTCGCGGGTGCCCCACTTAAGGTCTGTAAATGTTTTAAGGTTGGTAAAATAGACTTCTGCCCGCAAAGGGCTGGTCATGCCCCAGGGCAAGCTGGCGATTTTTGTGAGAATCGGTATATTGGCCGTTTTTAAGGTATGGCGGCCAGGGCCAAACGCACCCACAGCTTTTCCATTGTAGAAAAATACAGCGGCCTGGCTTTCGCGCACCGTAAGCTGGGCTCCATATTTGATTTCTGCAGACCCTGTTTCAGGAATTCTGTACACCAGGGCTTCACCGGTATCGTCGAGCCATTCTATAACTTCAAGAAAAATTAGGTTGTTGGTTCCCATGGATGTCTCCTTAAAAAGATGAGCAGCCGGTTATGTCCGGTTCCGGCTGTTGGTGCCATTGTAAAGTGATGAACCGGATGTGTCAAACGACCTTTGGCGGTCCATAATTTTTCCCATGAAAGGAAAAATCAGCCAGGGCAATATGTAATAGACAGTAATATACCAATATACCGATAAAAAGCGTAACCCATGGCCCAGATATAGCCCGCAATAAAGAAGGTCGTATACAAAAAGCGGAACCGAGATATAAAAGGCCCACCACATGCAGTTGGCAAAGGCCCGGCCCGGCCGGGACGGTTTAACGCTCCTGTAAACCAAATAAATGATTGGGGGCAGAATAATCAGGTCAAACATCACCATGAATCCTGGTGAGTATTGCAGGTAATAATCAGGAAGTCCGCCTATCCAAAACAAGACCCAGGCAATTGTTACCATGGTTAAGAGCCTGAGATGGCTTCGTGGTTTCATTGTTTCCTCCAATAGGCATGTGAGCTGAACTTAAACCCTTTTTCCCCTGTAATACTTTATATTGGCAAGGGCAAGCAATTCATTGTCTTCTGAAGTATCCCCGTATGCATAGATACGTTGAAAGCTTTTAAGATTATATTTTGCTTTTACGCGTTTTGCTTTTTCCGGCCCGCTGCAATCCTTGGGGGTATATCTGCCGGTAACAACACCGTTATGACTTTCAATTTTTGAGCAGATGATATCAAGGCTCTGACTTTTACACCAGGCGTCCAGATAAATATCCAGCGAAGCAGACACAACCGCGATAGAATCGCCTCGATCTTTGTGCCATTGTATTTTTTCTAAGGCTTTGGGTCTTAAATATTTGGGAATTATATCCCTGGCATATTCTTCTCCTGCCAAGCGCAGGTCATTTATATCTCTGCCTTTAAATGCCAATCCTGCAACTATTTCCCTGGTTTTTGATGCTGGAATGAGCTTCAGTTTGTATCCTAAAATGATTGGGACCAATGCCAATCTTCCCCAAAAGATCCGTTTTGGTGATGCAGCAATATATATAAAGTCCTTAAAGGTATCTTTGTTGGTTATTGTACCGTCGAAATCAAAGAGTGCCAGATTCATAAGTGCTCGTTGGAAAAGTTTATATAGTGTTAGAATTCATCTCAAATTGAGAGTGAGCGTGAGTTTATTTTAAGTATGGGTATCAGAAAAGCTGTAGGTGGGCAACCTCTTAATAAATAGAAGGACATTTGGTTAAAAAAAGTAGGTCAAGAAAAATATCTCCTATAAAGAAAATGATTTTATTCTAACCTAACAGCTGAGCTTGAGTCTGTGTATTTGGAAAGGCTGGTAGGCCTTAAAATTTTATGCCTGTTTGTTCGAGTATTGCTGCAAACCTGCTGACATTAACAAAGGCAAGCGAGATAAAAGACGCCGGAAAGATCTTGTTTTTATAGTGGTATAAAAATACATAAATTATGCAAAAAAAGTCATAAAAAATAAGGGTTTCCCTGATTGAAATCTTAAAACCAATATCGTATTCAGAGATGACGTTGTTGGTAAGGGTAGTAATTTTAAATATATTGAATGCCTTTAGTAGAAGTTTGTAATGGCTTTTTTTAGTCTTTAATATCAATTCTTTGATCTTGTTTAGAAGTGCTTATGCGACAACAATTGAGCAATATGACATTGATTTGCCTGATGATATTCACGGGGATCTTTAGCGATATGAATACAATGTAAGCGATACTACATTTGGTGAGTTTCAAGGAATTTCCATCTACTTTGATTATGATTTGTATCAAGTGTTGACTCCCCTGAATATCAGTTCCGATTGGGATATTTTGAGCTTTCAACATGACCCTGGATTCTTTTTGGATGGAATATACGATGCTATGGCTTTGGTTGATAGTCTGGACTTATCTATGTCCTTTTCGGTTTCTTTCATTTGGTTTGGTGGAACTGATTCTCAAGTTGCCCAGCCGTTTGACATCTACGATGAAAATTTCAACGCAATTGAAAGCGGAGTAATTTCAATAGCAACAGCAAACCATGTACCTGAACCGACAACACTATTGGTTTTTTTATAGGGTTGATTGGTTTTGTTGGATTTGAGCGGAAATTAAAACATTTAAGGAGGGGGGTATGATTAGTCTCTATCGTTTATTTGCTATCACCATTTTTTTATTGTTGTTTGGTTTTTGTCTTAATGCGAATGCACAACCCAATCTAACCATAGAAGGCATAGAACTTGTTGGTCAAAAACGTATCAGCAGAACTGTGTATGAGTATACCTATTCGGCCGTTACTGAGAACTCCGGTGATGATGCTGAAGCCGTAAGAGCGATTCTTAAGATTGATTCGGAGCATACAAGTGTTGTTGATAATGAAGTCAGTTTTGGTGACGTTTCTGCAGCCACTCAAGCAACTAGTAAAGATACTTTTACAATTAAAACAGATAGGAGTTATCCAATAGACTCGGAGGCCTTTGTGTGGAGTCTTGAGTATCTGCCACCAGACCCGGGAGAAGCAGGCAATAAAACTCTTCTTGGTATTGATAGTGACAATAATGGTGTGAGGGATGATATTCAGCGGTATATTTATTTTACATATCCGGATGAACAATACGTGAGGCAGGCACTCTCTCAGATCGCAAAAAATTATCAGGATGTTCTGTTGGAAGCTTCTGATCGAAGAGCTTCTCTTGCGAATGTGATAAAACTAAATTGTAGCCGCGATTGTTTGGACATAGTGAAGCGGAATTTTCGGTTAGCAATACCTATAAGAAAAGCAATGAAGGCAGAAATCTTGAATACAGATGAGAGAAGCTTGGCATATTTTGAGTTCAATAAAAGCTTAGGGGGGCAAATAGCGAGTTCTCCTTCACGAGAAGAAATAAAGAATTGTTGCCCATTTGATATCGATGAATTCAGAGGTGGATATGATTAATCTCTATCGTTTATTTGTGATCATCACTTTTTTATTGTTGTTTGGTTTTTGTCTTAATGCGAGTGCACAACCCAATCTAACCATAGAGGGCATTAAACTTGTTGGTCAAAAAAGCATAAGCAGAACTGTTTATGAGTATAGCTATTTGGTCGTTATTGAGAATTCCGGTGATGATGCTGAAGCCGTAAGAGCGATTTTTAAGATTGATTCGGAGCATACAAGTGTCGTTGATAATGAAGTCAGTTTTGGTGACGTTTCTGCAGCCACTCAAGCAACTAGTACAGATACATTCACAATTAAAACAGATAGAAGTTATCCAATAGACTCGGATGCTTTTGTGTGGAGTCTTGAATATCTACCACCAGACCCGGGAGAAGCAGGCAATGAAAGTCTTCTTGGTATTGATAGCGACAATAATGGTGTGAGGGATGATATTCAGCGGTATATTTATTTTACATATCCCGATGAACAATACGTGAGGCAGGCCTTATCTAAGATTGCCAAAACTTACCAGGCTATATTGTTGAATGCCACTGATTCTGAGGTTTCTTGTAATAGCTTTAAGAAACTAGACTGTAACATCCAGTGCCTGAATATTGCAAAAGGAGATATACGAGAAGCAATGCATATAGCATTTGATTTGCAGGCAGAGATATTAAATACTGACATTAGGAATTTGGCATATTTTGAGTTCGATAACAGTTTAGCAGGGAAAACGACAAATAGTCCGTCACAAGAAGAAATAAAGAATTGCTGTCCGTTTGATATTGATGAAGTAGGAGGCCAATAATGAGAAAATCTGCTTCGATTTCTTTACTGACAAATTGTGACGTTCCTTCACCGGTTGATTGTATTGAAATCTAAATTTTCAGCAGAATAAATGCTGATTTCTTTTGCACAATTAATAAAGTAAGTTTCCTCTGTACCACCACAACCGCAAAAAGGAATATGAGTAATAAAATAGGTAGGCAGTCGCATATGCAGATAACGGCTCGTATGTCCTAAGAAACGGCTGCCGAATTTTTTGCAAAATCCGCCTGATGCCTTTTTCTTAGGACATACGAGCCTGAGTGCAAAAATATATGTTTTTTTAGTCTTGCCTTAAATGGCCAGGTTGCTTTTTGTTTGTTTGGGACCTATGTTTAATCCAATAACTTCACAGTCTCACTTGCGGATGAGCCGGGGAGAACACTTCAATGACTCAAAAAGGGGGAATCATGGAAATGCGAATCGAAAAAGACACCATGGGAGAAATAAGCGTTCCGGCGACTGCTTTATGGGGTGCTCAGACCCAAAGGTCCCTTGAAAATTTTAAAATCGGGGATCAGGTTATGCCTTTTGAGGTCATCCGGGCCTTTGGCTATATAAAAAAAGCTTCAGCAAGAGCCAATGTTTCCCTTGGCAGATTATCACAAGAAAAAGCAGACCTGATCTGCCAGGTGTGCGATGACATCGTCAATGGTGAACTGAACGATCATTTTCCTCTATCTGTATGGCAAACCGGTTCCGGTACCCAGACCAACATGAACGTCAACGAGGTGATCTCGAACCGTGCTCAAGTGATGTCGGGTAATATGCTTGGACAAGGGAAACCGCCGATCCACCCCAATGATGATGTAAACCGATCACAGTCTTCCAATGATACCTTTCCTGCAGCCATGCATATTGCGGCAGCTATACTAATGAAAACCAATACCCTGCCGGGACTGATTTCGCTTAAAACTGCGCTTGAGGAAAAATCCCGTGCATGGACGGATATCGTGAAAACAGGGCGGACCCATTTCATGGATGCGGTTCCCTTAACCCTTGGCCAGGAATTTTCAGGATATGTTCAAATGCTTTCCAAAGGCATTGAGCAGATTGAAGCAAGCCTTGACCGTCTGTGGGAAATGGCTTTGGGAGGAACTGCCGTGGGGACAGGGGTTAATTCTCCTGAAGGGTTTGATAGTGAAGTGGCCAAAGAGGTGGCAAGTCTGACCGGATTGCCTTTCAGGTCCGCAGAAAATAAATTTGAAAGCCTGGCCTCCCATGACGGGCTTGTGGCTGCACATGGGGCATTAAAGGCTGTGGCGGTCAGCCTTATGAAGATAGCAAATGACATCCGCATGCTGGGATCCGGTCCAAGATGCGGTATTGGCGAACTCAAACTG
>JAKSAU010000681.1 GCA_022361535.1 Desulfobacterales bacterium | reverse complement strand
GTTTTATATTTATACACGAGAGATCAAGGAAGCCAAGCAGACCGGCAACTGGGACGCGATCTTTGCCGGGGCCACTCTTTTTGGAGTGGATTTCTTCAATGAAACCTGGAATTCCTGGGTAATGGTTTTTTCAGGTAGATCTGCCTTCTGGACAGCACCCGGAGATACGGCGCTTCGAACCATGGTGGGATGGAACATTGAAATTATGTTCATGTTCGCGATCATGGGGATTATCTATTACCACTCCCTGAACCCGGACCGCAAAGCAAAGATATTAGGGATTCCTGACATGTGGTTCTGGGCTGCAGCCTATTCCGCCTTTGCCGTGTTCGTAGAATGTTTCTTAAACCTTGGCGGCCACCTGGTATGGGAATATCCTTTTTGGGAGAGAACCTTTAAAGGGGTCTGGCTGATTTTCCTTTTTGGATACTTCCATTTTTTCTGTGCGATTATCTTTGTAATCACCCGGAAAACCATTAAAACAAAGCTGGTTAGCATTGGCGTGATTTACGCAGTTCCCATTATTATGAACATATTGGGACTTGGTGTTTTTAAATGGAATTATTGAACTTTTAAACCAGGCTTTTAACTCAGGACAGGTTCATCACTCAAGGCAGGACAAAGTCTGTTATCATCTTTGCAAGTTCACCTGTTGTATCAGGTGACAGGATATCACCGGCAAGGACATGGTGGCTGGGGTCACTGGAGCGGGTATAGGGTACCAGTTTCTTTTTCCGGCTGGATATGTTTTCAAATGCCTTTTCTACAGCACTATAATCAATGACTGCATCTTTAGGAGATGCAATCACCAGGCATGGCATTTTGATTTTTGTCAGATCCAGGCCTCCTACCAAGCGAACCAGTCCCATCATGGGTAACAGTGCACGGGTTGGATATTGGTTTGTCCAGTAAGTATCATGTCCTGGTGCATCCGGTTCCCAACTTCTATTTTTGCCAATGAGAGCCTCTGCCAACTGTTTTCCCCAGGGCCAAGTTAAAATGGCGGCAAATGGATCTGCCGGTCTAAAATTAGGAGAAATAAAAACGCAGGCGGCAAGCGATTCCATTCCTACGTCTGTCCCAGCTTTATGGGCAAGCCAGGCAAGAGCTGTTCCGCCTGTAGAACTGCCGATCATAATTACCTTCTTACCCAGGCGCTTGCCGATTTCGTAAGACTGAACCACATCGTTCAACCAGTCATTGACACTGGCTGCAGCTAAGGCCTCCCCGGGTCTGCCATGACCGGTAAGACGGGTATAAAAAAGATTTGCCCCAAGCTTTTTTGCGACTTGATCGCTTAAGGGAGCAGTTTCTTTACGTGTAGCTGAAAACCCGTGGATGTATACCAGGCTGTATTCGGTCCGGGTACCGGGTTTTTCTGCCCAGATAATGGTTTTTTGCGTACCCTCAACAATATCGTCAAACCTGTTTTCTTGTTCAGCCAGAAACGAATCAAGATTATCCGGAAGATGAACCGGCTTTATGGTCTGGTTTATTTCAACCTTTGGACCTAAAAGAAAGATCACTATAACGATTAGTAAAGCGGCAATTGCTTTTATCATAGTCTATCTTTTAGCATTTTTTTACCGTCTGCTGAAAGCCAACCCGATCCCTGCACCAATAAAACTTGTACCAATAACCCGTTTAATCCATTGCCCGGTTCTTACACCGGAAAATACGGCAACAATTTTTTCTCCTCCAAGTGCATAGAGCATAAAGCAGGCAAAGGCAATCAGGGCCAAAATCATTAAAAGCATGCTGCCCTGGATCAGATATCCGCTGCCCGGGGTAATAAACTGGGGAAATACGGCTGTAAAAAAAACAATGGCCTTAGGGTTCCCGGCAGTAACCGCTGCTGCTTGAAAAAAACGCTTTTTAAAGGATGGAATATTACAGGAGGCTTCCTGCCCTGTTGTTTTGCCAACATAAAGCGCACTAGAAGTCAGCACAGACCAGCCCATATAAACCAGATAGACGGCGCCAGCCCATTTGATCACCAAAAAGACGGATTCTGACGCCAATAATATGGTGCCTAAGCCGACAATTGAAACCAATGCCTGGACCAACGTCACAGCCACATTACCCAAAGCTGACGCCATGGTATGAACCGCCCCGTAGCGCATCCCGTGGGTCAAGGCCAGGAGCATACTTGGGCCTGGAATAATCGACGCAACAAATACGGTAATGCAAAACCCCGTTAAAAAATGAAATGACATAATAAACTCCAAAAAGAAATTCTTTAAGACTTAGGCTTTAATTCATTATAGACCACTTAAACAAACCTGCAGAAAGTGTTTGGGCACGCTTACTCAACACTTCCAAAAAAAACTTTACACCCAGTTACTCATATATCGTATGGCGTTTGGGATCAAAAGCTTCCCTTATTCCTTCGCCTGTAAACGTCACGGTCATCAAGGTGATCACAAGGGCTCCGACAACAGAGGCCGAGATCCACCAGGCTTCCATGTTCTGCCAGCCCTGAGCCAAAAGCTCTCCCCAGGACGGAGTCGGTGCAGGCAAACCAAATCCCAAGTAATCCAGTGATGTCAACGCCACAATCCCTCCTGAAATAGCAAAAGGAGCATAGGTAACGATCACTGAAATGGTGTTGGGTATAATATGCCTGAATATGATCCTGAAATGGGAAGCCCCAAGGGACCGGACCGCTAAAATATATTCACGTTCTTTTTCCTTGTAAGTCATTGTCCGCATCACCCAGGTAATGCCGATCCAGCCGAAAAAGGCCATGATTAGGATCAGAATCATAAAACTCGGCACCACAATGGAAGAGATGATGATAATAACGTAAAGGAAAGGAATATTGCTCCATATCTCGATAATTCGTTGGAAAAAAAGGTCGAATTTTCCTCCAAAGTAACCCATGGAGCAACCGATGGTGATCCCGATGGTGTAGTTGAGGATTAATAGTCCCAATGAAAAAAGAATGGCGGTGCGAAAACCGTATACCAGACGTGCCAGGATATCCCGGCCAACATTGTCCGTGCCCAAGAAATGACGTTTAGAAAAAGATGGGGGAAACGGCGGATATTCATTTAGTCTCAGATCATTCTCATACGGGTTATATGGAACAGGCGGCATGAGGACAAACCCTTTTATCCCTTCTTGTTTCATCTTTTCTTTGAGGTCACGGTAATTGGTCTCATAGGCATATTCCAGTCCGAACGTTTTTCCCGGTATCATCTGCCCGTAGGTGGGAAAATAAAATCGTCCCTCATAGTTAACCACCAGGGCTCTTGAATTGATAAATACTTCAGCAAAAAAGGAAATAAACATCAAGGTAAGGATAATCACAAAAGACCAGAAGCCCCTGGATATGGCCCTAAACCGTTTGAACTTTTGTACAGTAACCGGATTCAGGAATGCCATTTTACTTCTCCGAGATGATGCCCTTTCAGAAATAAGCAGATTTGTTTTAGAGCAAGGCACCGGGTAAATTTTACCACAGGCATATACCTGATATTCCGAGGATAAAATTTATCCGTTAACGCGGATATCAGACAAATATGCAATTTATGGATGGGCATTATTTAAACCTTACCCTTGGATCAACTATGGCCACACACACATCAGACAGGATATTGCCGATCATGAACAACAGGGATGAAATGACTAAGATGCCCATGACAACAGGGTAGTCCCGGTCCACAATGGACTCGTACCCCAAAAGCCCCATGCCGTTAATGTTGAAAACCTTTTCGATGAGAAATGATCCCATAAGAATGATGGAGATATTATTACCGAAACTTGTGGCAATTGGGATCAGGCTGTTTCTGAGCGCATGACGAAAAACCGCCTTTTTAAAGGGAAGCCCTTTTGCAATGGCTGTCCGGACATAATCGGCGGACAAATTATCCATTAAGGTATTTTTCATAAGCAGGGTCATGACCGTAAACGAACCGATCACATAGGAAAGCAAAGGCAAAACCGTATGCCATACAACATCCTTTACTTTCTCTCCAATTGTCATCTCTTCAAAAAAATCCGAAGCCAGCCCACCCAGGGGAAAAACATCATAGTGAGAGGCAAAGAGAACCAGCATTAAGACACCTGCCACCCACCCGGGAATGGCATATCCCGTAAAAATGACTGCAGAAGAAAGATTGTCAAATCCGGTATTATGGCGAACCGCTTTGGCAACCCCCAAAGGAATACAGATACCGTAAATAAGTATGAGACTTAGAACACCGAAATAAAGCGAAATAGGAATCCGCTCCCTTATCATTTCCCATACCGGATCATGATATCGGGTGGATCGGCCAAGATCTCCCTGAACAACCTTAAACAGCCATATGGCATAAGATTCCAGCACAGGTTTGTCAAAACCGTAGTATTCTTCCAGTTTTTTAATTTGTTCTTTTGAAAGGGGTTGTCCCTGGCCGGCCTCTGCCCTTGAGCTCCCGCTGCCTTCCCCCATCTGCATGGCTCTTGTTTCCGCAATGATGCGCTCGATGGGACCGCCAGGCACAAACCGGGTAATGGTAAACACCATTACCGTGATACCGATAAATGTCGGAATCACCAAAAGAAGCCGTCTGATAAAATAAGCGGTCATGACAGGGAAACGTCCTTATTCCGTTCGGCAGATATATTTACCCCGGCACAAGGACAAATCCTGCGCCGGGGCTATGCGTTTATTAAGCTACAGTGTCAAACACGGATTCAAGAGCTTTGTCCAGGTGTTCTGGCTTTGTGCCGCCTGCCTGGGCCATATCCGGCCGGCCACCACCGCCGCCGCCCACAATACCAGCAGCAGTTTTAACAATATCGCCGGCTTTATAGGTCTTGGTCAGATCCTGGGTAACCATTGAAATGAGCAGCGCCTTGCCATTGGATTCAGCACCCAGCAACAGGACACCAGACCCAAGTTTGGCTTTAAACTTATCTGCCAGATCTCTAAGCTGGCTTGGATTTTCTATCTCTACCCGTTTGGCAAGAACCTTAACACCATTGATTTCTTTAATATTGCTTTCGATATCATCTACAGACTTGGAAGCAAGTTTTGCCTTAATGGCTTCCAGTTCTTTTTCCAAAGCCTTTTTCTCAGATATCAGGGCATCAACCTTACTTACCACATCATCTTTGGCCCCTTTTACCATCCCGGCAACTGTTTCAATTGCTTTCTGGTCGGCATGAACCGTATCCAGGGCTGCCTGACCGGTCACAGCCTCAATACGGCGGACACCGGATGCGATCCCGCCTTCTGACAGGATGCGGAACAGCCCGATATTACCTGTGGCACTGGTATGTGTTCCCCCGCAAAGCTCCTGGGAAAATTCCCCTTGGGAAACAACCCGTACAACATCTCCGTACTTTTCTTCAAACAAAGCGGTTGCACCGGCTTTGACAGCCTCATCCATGGTCATCTCTTTGGTATTCACGCCATGGTTTTCCCGGATGCGCATATTTACATTGCTTTCAATGGCTGCAATTTCTTCGGGGGTAATGGCACTAAAATGGGTGAAGTCAAAACGGAACCGTTCAGGTGTTACAAGAGAACCTGACTGTTTGACATGATCCCCCAATACCTTGCGCAATGCAGAGTGAAGAATATGGGTGGCAGAATGGTTGATGGCTGTTGCCTGGCGCAGGGTTGCATCCACCTTGAGGGTGAATTTATCGCCTTTTTTACAAGACCCTGAAACAACTTTGCCTTTGTGGATAACTAAACCTGACGGATCTTTAACTGTATCAGTAATTTCAATTTTGCAGCCGCTGTTTTCAAATACGCCCTTGTCACCGATCTGGCCACCGGATTCCGCATAAAACACCGTTTCTTCAGCAACGACTTCCACGTCATCACCCTGGCCGGCGGTATCGATCTCTTTATCATCTTTGACCACGATGAGAAGATCGGATTCAATTTCAAGGCTGTCATATCCTTTAAAAGCGGTTTTGACCCCGGCAGAAGTCAACGGTTTATATGCATCACCCACCCCTGCAAATTTTTTCTTGGATTTGGACCTGGCTTTTTGTTCTGCCATGGCGGCATCAAAGCCGTCAAGATCAAGGTCAATGTCCATTTCTTTGACATGATCCTGGATGATGTCCACAGGGAATCCAAAGGTATCGTAGAGTTTAAAAATCACATCGCCAGGGATGGTCTTTTCGTTTTTACCTTTTATATCTTCAATGGTCGCTTCCAAAAGCTTCATACCCGTACCCAGGGTTTCAAGGAATTTTTCTTCCTCGTTTTTCACGACATTGAGGATAAAGGCTGCAGAATCTTTAAGTTCAGGGTAGGCCTCATCCATGATGGAGAATACAGTCTGAACAGTTTCATGGAGAAAGGGCTTAACAAGACCGATACTGCGTCCGTAGCGGATGGCCCGGCGCATAATACGACGCAGTACATACCCACGCCCCTCATTGGAGGGAAGCACACCGTCGCAGATCAAAAAGGCACTTGCCCTGGAATGATCGGCAATGACCTTCATGGCCACTTCAACCTCATCTGACTCACCGCGTTTTTTACCGGCAAGTTCCCCAACTTTGTCCATAATTGGGGTGAAAAGATCGGTATCAAAGTTGGTAGGCACATCCTGGAGCACTGAAATGATACGCTCAAGTCCCATACCAGTATCGATACTGGGTTTGGGCAACGACGTCATGGTGCCGTCTTCACTTCTTTCAAACTGCATGAACACCAGGTTCCACAACTCAAGCCAGCGGTCGCAGTCACATCCTACGGCACATTTGGGATCATCGCACCCAAACTCTTCTCCCCTGTCAATATGAATTTCAGAACAGGGGCCGCAAGGACCTGTGTCACCCATGGCCCAGAAGTTGTCTTCTTCGCCCAGACGGGAAATGCGATCTTCAGGCACACCCATCTTGTCACGCCAGATTTCATAGGCTTCATCATCATCTTCAAAAACGGATACATGCAGTTTTTCACTGTCGAACCCATATCCGTTGGTGAGCAGGTCCCATCCAAAATCAATGGCTTCTTCTTTGAAGTAATCACCAAATGAAAAATTTCCCAGCATTTCAAAAAAGGTATGATGGCGTGCCGTGTACCCGACATTTTCCAGGTCATTGTGCTTGCCGCCCGCCCGGACACACTTCTGGGAAGTCACTGCTGTGGAATAATCCCGTTTCTCGTCACCGGTAAATACCCGCTTGAACTGAACCATGCCTGCGTTTACAAACAACAGGGTGGGATCGTCCTGGGGAACCAGGGACGAAGACCTGACATGGCGGTGGTTGTGTTTTTTAAAATACTCTAAGAAAATTTTCCTGGCTTCATTACCTGTCATAATTTATGGCTCCTGCTCACTGATTCATATGCCGGTGTTACACATCCAGCAGACTTTCCTGTTTGGATTCTTTGGCGGCTGCATCGGGTCCGGCAATCCCAAGTTCTGTTCTTACCTTTGTTTCAATTGTGTCAAATATATCCGGGTTATCAATCAAGAACGCTTTTACATTTTCACGGCCCTGGCCGATCCGTTCACCTTCAAAAGAGTACCAGGATCCGCTCTTGTCAACCACATCCAGTTCAACGCCCATGTCCAGAAGATCACCGGTTCTTGAAATCCCTTCCCCGTACATCAGATCGAATTCCACATTTTTAAACGGGGGAGCCAGCTTGTTCTTGACGACTTTAACCCGCGTCCGGTTTCCGATTACATCCTGGCCTTCTTTAATAGCCGCAGCTTTTCGGATTTCAAGGCGCATGGATGAATAGAATTTCAATGCATTACCACCTGTTGTGGTTTCCGGGTTGCCATAGACAACACCGATTTTCATTCGAATCTGGTTGATAAAAATAATGGTGGTATTGGTTTTACCGATGGTAGCGGTCAGTTTTCTTAAGGCCTGGGACATCAACCTTGCCTGCAGTCCCATGTGAGAATCGCCCATCTCGCCTTCGATCTCGGACCTGGGTACGAGAGCTGCAACAGAGTCCACAACCATTATGTCGATTCCGCCGCTTCTGACCAGCATATCAGCGATTTCAAGGGCTTGTTCACCTGTATCAGGCTGAGAAACCAAAAGCTCGTCGCAGTCTACCCCCAGTCGTTTGGCATAGGACACGTCAAGGGCATGTTCAGCATCAATAAAGGCTGCGATCCCACCGCTTTCCTGAGCCTGGGCAACGGCATGGAGAGCCAGGGTGGTCTTACCGGAAGATTCAGGTCCATAAATTTCAATGACCCGGCCCCTGGGATATCCGCCTACTCCCAACGCCTTATCCAGGGCCAGGGAGCCGGACCGGATCACAGGGACATCTTCAACTTCCCTTCCTCCCAGTTTCATGATCGAGCCTTTGCCGAACTGACGCTCAATCTGGCTCATTGCGGTCTGGACCGCTTTTTCCTTGTCTTTGTTTTTATCCATCCCTTTTCTCCTAAAATAAACCGGTAAGATATATCGCTTTAAGCAGAACTGCAGCCAGCACTCCTGCCATTATGTCATCCAGAACAATCCCGGCTCCGCCCGAAAAATTTTGCTCAAACCAGCGGACCGGCAGAGGTTTTACTATATCAAACAAACGAAATGCAGCAAACCCGATAACGAGTGTCGCTATATTTACAGGCACCAGAGTCATGGCCGTACAAAAACCGGCCATTTCATCGATTACAACAGCACCAGGGTCTTTTTCCCCCAACAACCGTTCTGCCTGGTGGGCAACCCAAACTGACACAAGCAGAAAGCCAACCAGGAATAAGGCTGAAGTTCCCGGGCCAAAACCGGTTCCCAACCAGGTCATGATACCTATAAACGGAAGACCTGCAAGGGTACCGAATGTACCCGGGGCCACAGGGACACGGCCGAGACCAAATCCTGTAGCTATAAAAAGTATTATTTTGTCCCCCATCAGGCCTTTGTCTCCCTGGTTTTGTATAATCCGTCCGTGTCCCTGTCAAGGGGATTTGCTTCGGCCAGGACCCGTTCATACACCTGGTAAAGGGGGATATCCAGTTCAAGGGCCTTTTGCCTGCAATCATCATGCTCAGGTACAAACCGCACATCACCATTGGGGCCGGTCACCTTCTTGACCTGAACCTTGCCAAGGCTTGTGTCTATATGGCAGATTTCCCGTTTAAGCAGAATCCTGTCACAGGTATGAAACCTGACACCGATGGCTGTGGTCTGGGTAAGAACCACCTGGGCCAGACTTTCTATATCCGGTTCTTTGCAGATCACTTCCATGCGGGTACCAGGACGGTTCTTTTTCATGAAAGCCGGGGTAAAACTGACATCCAGGGCACCTTTTTCCAACAGCGTATCCATGACAAATCCAAACCCTTCAGGGCTCATGTCATCGATATTTGTCTCCATGACCATGACCCGGTCACGAAGCAAGTGACCGCCGCCTGAATCATTACCCTTTTGTTCAGACAGAGGTTTTCCTAAAACCATTCGCAAAAGGTTCGGTGCTGACGATCCTGTTTCCCGCTTGCCTGCCCCGTACCCGATCTGCTCTATCTCCATCTGGGGCATGGGACCGAACTCTTGAGCAAGGGTAGCAGCAATAGCTGCCCCTGTGGGAGTGACAATCTCGGTATTTGCATCTGACTGGGTTACCGGCAGGCCTTTGAGAATGGCTAAAGTGGCAGGAACCGGTACCGGGATCCTACCATGGGCACATTTAATTGTTCCTGATCCCAAAGGAATTTGGGAAGCAGCTACCCGGGAGACACCAAGATAGTCCACTGCCAGAAAAGTGCCGATGATATCCACGATAGAATCAATTCCGCCAATTTCATGAAAATGGACATGATCGATATCTTTACCGTGGATATGGGCTTCGGCTTGGGCAATTTTTTTGAAAGCAGACAATGCATTATCCTGCACCCGGTCAGGCAGGTCTGCCGATTCAATCATAGCCCGGATATCTGTATAATGCCGGGACGTTGTATGATCTGTCACATCCACATGGAGATTAAC
>JAKSAU010000030.1 GCA_022361535.1 Desulfobacterales bacterium | reverse complement strand
TCACAATTAGGACAATAAAAGCTAGTACATAGTATCTTGTTTTCAACTTCATGAGTAATCTCTCTCCGAAATTTGATTTACTTACATGTTTTCATTACCATAAGACATGTAAGTAATTATTTATTCTATATTAACATATTTATCGTAGATTAGTAAGAAAAGCTATACTTTGTGATTTGATAGGAGGTAAAAATGTTCTTTCACAGCTTAGAGGATGCCATATTCATGGAGCGATTAAACCGCTTTGTAGCTAGAGTGATCTACCGTGGTGAGGAAGCGCTGTGTCATGTGCCGAATTCCGGCCGTCTGCGGGAACTGCTCATAGAGGGAGTAAAGTTGCGGGTACGACCGGCCAAGACTGAGCGAAAGACTGCCTGCTCCCTGCTCATGGTCCAGTACAAAGGACAGTGGGTGGTTATCGATGCTCACAAGACCAATGCACTGATGCTGGAAGCAATGACACAGGGCTGTTTGCCTGAGTTTACAGAATTACATGATATCAAGAGAGAGATCACTTTTTCAAAGAGTCGTTTCGACTTCTCTTTCATAAAGGATGACCAGGTGTGCTTTTTAGAGGTGAAGTGCTCTACACTTGTGGAGGAAGACAGTGTAGCGCGATTTCCCGATGCCCCCACATCCAGAGGGACAAAGCATGTATTGGAACTCATTAAAGCGTATCAAGCGGGCTTTGGAGCCTATGTTGTATTTGTGGTGCAAAATCCCCATGCGTTATCATTTTCTCCTAATCACAGGATGGATAAAGCTTTTTGTCATGCTTTATCTGAAGCAAGGATACAAGGTGTAGAGGTACTCGCATATTTATGCCGCACAGATAAGGATAGTATCACCATAGAAAAACGAATCGCTATCGATTTTGAGAGTGGTGTAGAATATAGTTGAAAACATTATAGCAAGTATTGTAGAATAAGTAATATATTTAACATTATATATCGAATCCTGACACTATAAAAATAATAAAATAAAGAGGTGGGCGTTATGCAAAAAGAGTTTAACGAAGCAAAAAACTGCTGGGTCATTAAAATCAATATGGACATGGATCTCTATAACGTCCCACAACTAAAAGAAACAATGCTCGCATGTATCGATGAGCGGGAAGCCGGATTTATTTTGGACTGCCATGAGATGAGCTATATCGATAGCACCGGTCTGGGTGTCTTGG
>JAKSAU010000302.1 GCA_022361535.1 Desulfobacterales bacterium | reverse complement strand
CCTGCGCGTGAAGAACGCGCGATGCTAGTTGACGATATTGCCGCGCAAGCAAACATGTTCGCGGCCGTCATGATGGCGCCGTTTCTACGGCTGCGGTTAGACGTCATCACGACCAATGCCCGCCAGGAGTTCGGCATCGATGCGGTGACCGCGCGGTTGGTTTGCACCTATCGGGGGACCGGCACGCAATACGGCATCTCCAAAGACGGGACCGAGCCTCAACATGTGCTCACTGTGCCGACTGGCTCGCCGATCGTGCTGCGTGGAACGCTTTGGCCAGAGACCCCGAAATCCGGCTTGCGGTATCGATCGCCACCGATTGAACGCATGGGCGAGACCAGGCTCGTCCTCGTCCTGGACCCGGTCTTTGATCTTGAGGATCGAACCGACCGTCATCTTTTGCACTGAACCTTGGGAACATAGGGAGAAAGACAATGAAGACACGAGCCGCCATCGCGTGGGCGCCAAACCAACCGCTTGAGATCGAGGAA
This sequence comes from Desulfobacterales bacterium, assembly GCA_022361535.1. Next base: position 1,000 of record JAKSAU010000302.1, on the reverse strand, counting down.
ATCGACCTGGAAGGCCCGAAGGACGGCGAGGTCCTCGTTCGAATTGTCACGACAAGCCTCTGCCACACAGACGTCTTCACCCTGTCAGGCGAAGACCCGGAGGGCCTGTTTCCCTGCATCCTTGGCCACGAAGGATGTGGCATTGTCGAAGAGGTCGGCAAAGGTGTGACATCGGTCAAGCCGGGCGATCATGTCATCCCGCTCTATGTGCCTGAAGACCCGAACTGCCCCTACATCAAATCCGGCAAGACCAACCTCTGCCAGACCATTCGTGCGACCCAAGGGGCAGGCGTCATGCCCGACGGGACCTCGCGCTTCTCTTACAAGGGCAAACAGATTCTGCACTATATGGGCACCAGCACGTTCAGCGAATACACCGTGCTGCCTGAGATCTCGGTAGCGAGGATCTCAAAAGAAGCACCGTTGTCCAAGGCGTCCGTCATGGGCTGCGCGGTCCCGACAGGTATCGGGGCGGTGCGCAACACAGCCAAGGTCGAGGAAGGCGCGACGGTTGCCGTGTTTGGCCTCGGAGCCGTTGGCATGGCGGTGATTCAGGGGGCCGTGCTGAAAGGCGCATCGCGGATCATCGGAATCGATATCAACCCCAACAAGTTCCCGCTGGCGATGTCGATTGGGGCAACGGAGTGCATCAATCCCAAAGACCATGACGCCCCCATCCACGAAGTGCTGATCGAGATGACGAATGGCGGCCTGGACTACACATTCGAGGCGGTCGGCAATGTGGAGTTGATGCGTTCAGCCCTGGAGGCCTGCCACAAGGGCTGGGGCGAGTGCACCGTGATCGGCGTGGCCGGGGCTGGCCAGGAGATTGCCACGCGGCCGTTCCAACTTGTCACCGGCCGGGTTTGGCGTGGAACGGCATTTGGCGGCGTTCTGGGTCGCAGCCAACTGCCGGGTATGGTCGACGAATGGCCGCGCGGCGACTTCAGCGTTGACCCTTACATCACCCATCACATGACCCACAACCAGATCAACACTG
>JAKSAU010000043.1 GCA_022361535.1 Desulfobacterales bacterium | reverse complement strand
TTAACGGAAGGTTGGCTAGCTTACTTAACAAAGCATAACCGTTTGTTGGTTAAAAAGTTCGAGGTGTATCCAAGTAGGATTTACGGCGAAATAGCAGCCAACAACATGTCGTTTTGGTATAATGGCGAAGAAATGTGCGAAGTAGAACCCATTGGTCCTTTAGAAATTATCCATCCAGGCGAAGAAGTGTCGTTTACCGAGCACTGGGAGCTTTTTGAAATGGATTATCCGGGAAATAAGAAATTGGAGAAGGAGAGGATAATGCAGTTTGTGGGGTAGAGGATTATTTTCAATTTCAAAAAGGAGAAGGAGCAGAAACTCCAATGCTTCGTTAGTTATAAACAAGTTTTGTTAGAACATAACAAATTTGGCACAGCGAAACAGCAAAGTGACACCCCCTCTTTGAATTGCAATTCAGAGAGGGGAAAGCCGAACGAAAGTGAGGCAAGGGGTGAGTTTAAAAAAGAAAATGTTATTTGTTTCATCAGGAAATTAATGAAATATAACGGTTTATTGAAGTTTTGGCCATGAGCTGGAACTAGTGTAAGCAGGGAGGAAACTCCAATGCTTCGTTGGTTATAAATAGTTTTTGTTGGAACCAAACAATTTATGTATAACAAAACAGCAAATTGCCCCCTCTTTTAATTGGAATTCGGAGAGGCAGAGGTGAGTTTAAAAAAGGAAAGCCAGGTTTACTCAGTAGGGACTGTCCATCAAAGATAGGGGTTAAGGTAGAGTGTGTTTAAAAAAGAAAAGCCCAAAGGCAACAATTACCGTAATAACCACATTCACTTTAAATTTACTATCTACCAATAGTCAAAAATGAATTTTATTTAAGATTCAAAAACGAATTAAAACGATTGTATTCAAGTAGGGTGATAGATAGCTTATATTCATATTGAGTTAGCGGAAAGATAATTTTAATCTATGAAATATACCCTTGTAATATGAATGTGATAAATTTCTATAAAGTAGTTTTTTTATTTATATTTCTATAACTACCAGAAAAAT
>JAKSAU010000897.1 GCA_022361535.1 Desulfobacterales bacterium | reverse complement strand
TGCGGATACCGGGGTTCGGACAACCTGGGACCGTTTCAGGAACTGGACGTTAAAAAAATTGATCCCAAAGGCTACTGCCTGGCCTGTGACTGGGAGTGCTTTAGAGACCCAACAGAACTTGGCGGACCTGTGATGGAAGCACTGGCTTCGCCATGGCGTCTGGCTGCACGGATGGCAGCCGATCCTGCATATGGTAATCACTGGGTTAAAGATATTCGCTATTACAAAGCCTGTGATTTTTTTGACGGGCGGATAGCTCCGAGGATGACAGCCCTGAAACGATTCTAATGCAGGCTGCATAACACAATCCTCATAAAACACTTGACGGCACGTGTCTCTGGTGTTAGAAAATTGAACAATTTAATAAACTGTTCAATTTTTCATTTTCAGGAAACATATAGCAGTGAAAAAAGACGAGAAACGCCAGCTCCTGTTTAAAGAATCCCTCTCATTGTTTTCAGTACATGGATATAAAAAGACCACGATTGAAGATGTGGCAGATAAACTTGGTATGACCAAGGGCAATCTTTATTTTTATGTAAAAAATAAAGCAGACCTTTACTTTCAGACCATCCACTGGGCTCTAACCCAATGGCAGGATTATGTCAAAGACAAGGTAAATCAAAAAGAATCTGCCCCGGACCAGTTCCGTGCCATGGCAGAATCAGCACTGGCCTATATTGAAGCCAATACTACCTTGCAGCAGATGCTGGTCAAAGACCCGGACATTTTTACCCTGGACCGGGACAAAGACCGGTTCCCCCAAGCGAACCAAACAGCAAGACAGATCATTCGGGACATTCTGGAACAGGGTGTGGCGGAAAACCAATTTGTTGTTTCCGACCTTAACGCAACGGTCCAATACTTGTTCAGCATTTATATGATGTTTTTAATCCAGACGTATGTCTTCATGGATAAAAAGGATTTCAACCGGATATTGAACAGCGCAATTGAATTGAATCTCAAGGGACTGATGCACCCTTGACCACCCATTTCTTAAAGGAGGCGACATGACGGAAGCAACGGTACAAGCCCTTGAGAACCTAAGAGATTTTTCAACACTAAAATGGTATGCGATCCCTTTGCTTTCAATTGTGTTTTATATTTATACACGAGAGATCAAGGAAGCCAAGCAGACCGGCAACTGGGACGCGATCTTTGCCGGGGCCACTCTTTTTGGAGTGGATTTCTTCAATGAAACCTGGAATTCCTGGGTAATGGTTTTTTCAGGTAGATC
>JAKSAU010001035.1 GCA_022361535.1 Desulfobacterales bacterium | reverse complement strand
CTTTTCGAGATCATCGCCGGTAATCGGCTCCCATTTCTCTTTCGGCACCGACACGACAATGCCTGAACCGAAGAAATGCGGCAGCGGCACCTCGTCAATGAACGGAGTGCCCTCCACCACGTGCGCCGGCGCGTCGATATGCGTCGTGACATGCATTGTTGTGGTCAGGGTCTGGGACAGCACGCCGGACTTGGCCATGTAGTGCATCCGCTCGATCTGCACGTCGCGGAAGTAGGGCCAGTTCGGGCATTGGAACCCGTAACGGTGCGACAGATTGAAAAATTCGAGACCCATATCGTTGTTCAGGTTTTCCTGAAAATCGATACCGCGGATGGTCACCGTCATGGATCGTCCTCCCAAGCCAATCACGTGTATTGTTATACGATACATCTGCACCGTATTGCGGTCAATATTAATCTTGTGTAAGGCTGGATGTGACATGCTAGAGACGTCGCTACAGCATGACGGTGGCACCGTTTGTGCCGTAGCCGGCGAACTTTGGGAAAGACGAATGAACGTGGAACTCTTTGAAAAAACTCAATCAAATCAGGGCATTCAAGTTCTATCCCGAGCTGCAGACATCCTGCGCGCGCTGAAGAACGAGCATCAGGGACTGAGCCTTGGACAGATCGCAGAGCGTGTCGGCCTGCCCCGCTCCACGGTACAGCGCATCGTCAATGCGCTTCAGGCGGAACGCTTTATCATGGTCTCTTCGGCTGAAGGCGGCTTCCGGCTCGGACCGGAGATTCAGTCGCTGGCCGAAGCCGGCAGAATCAATGTGGCCGAACTGGTTCGGCCGCTTCTGACGGCCCTCGCACGCGGGACGGGCGAGACCGTCGATCTAGCGGTCTTCCGACAGGATCACATGGTGTTTGTCGACCAGGTGGTCGGCACACATCGCCTGCGCACCGTCTCGGCGGTAGGAGAAACATTTCCCCTTTCGACTACGGCCAACGGAAAGGCCGCGCTGGCGATGCTCGCTGATGATGTCGCGGCTTCCCTGTTGGCGCGCGAACAAGGGGAGTCTGGCGAAAGCGCGCGACCGCTTTCCGAGATGATCCGCGAAATCGAACGGGTTCGCCAGGATCGCCTGGCCTTCGACATTGACGAGCACACCGACGGCATATCGGCAGTGGGTGCGGCCTTCAGGGAACCCAGCGGCCTGATCTACGCGATCTCCATTCCCGTTCCGTCGCACCGGTTTGACGGAAAGAAGGCGCGACTCGGCGAAGCGTTGCTCGAAACACTCGAGGAGGTCAGCGCCGTCCTCTGATTCCGGCGGCCCCCTTCCCTCACTCGCGCGTGCGAACCATATTGGTCGTCCATGGCGCTTCCCATCGTCCATCACCCGTTGTTTCGCATTCAGACGGCCCGCCATCG
>JAKSAU010000159.1 GCA_022361535.1 Desulfobacterales bacterium | reverse complement strand
CCATGTAATCCGAGTCGAATATCTCTTTAATTTCCTTTTCCGTCAGTTTTTTTATCTGACTGGCTTTGAGTTTGAATCCTTTCACGCAAGAGACCATGGTTTGGAAACTCAAAATTTGAGTTGTCCTTTGCTGAACAAACAACATTCGTCGGCGTAACAGATCTCTAATTGGTCGCTCTTCTTTTGGATAGATATACCCTTCTGGTAAAATCCCCAGTCGCTTCATGTGTGCCAACCAAAAGGAATCCCACTTGTCATCCGTGTTCTTCAATCCCTCATATTGCTTAATCGCTGAAGGATTCGCCAGGTTAACCGGATATCCGGCAGTCATTAGACCATCTACCAACCAATACCAGTTATAGGTTGATTCTATAACCACTGATTTCAAACTATCTTGAAACGGTTTCAACGCTGATAAAATAGTCTCCAGATCATTGGGTAAGCGTTTGCTGTAGAGCCTGGTATCCTGTTCATCAATCACTCCAAGGAAACTATTGCTTGAATGTAAATCGATTCCGGCATATGTTTTCATATGACACCTCCATTTCTGGGTTCATTAAATATGAATAAAATCTGTTCATAGGTTTCAGCTATGAACAGGGAGGTGTCTTGCAAATAGCCGTCCCCAAATTGCTCCTATCTGCTCGGACTGACTATACTTTATATGAGTATCAGGTCTTAAAAAAACGGGGTCAGGTCTTTAATTTTGACATTTGAAGGACAAGGGGTCAGGTCTTTAATTTTGACATTTGGTTTGAATGAGCTAGTCGATGGGCGTGCTGCGCAAGCCCATCCTACAACCTTAAACAGTTAAGATTTTCTGTTTTGAGAAAGCTACGCTTTCGGCTTACGAAACATTTGGATTTATATTCACCACGAAGACACGAAGGGCACGAAGAAGAACATAAACTTCGTGTTCTCCGTGTCTTCGTGGTGAATTTTTGAAGTTCTTATATTGTCAGGGGAGTTATTTATATTGCTTGAAAACGTACACAGAATGTGCATACGATTTATTAAATAAAGGTTGAATGGGATAGAAGAAAGGCGAAAAGCAACAAAACATGAACGCAAGCAATATGAGAATGACCTATGAAATCAGAGATTGACTTTAGTAAAGGAAAACGTGGGCCGGTGGTTGAAGCAAGTCCTGGCAAGGTAAGAATCACGATAAGATTAGACCAGGGAGTTGTGAACTTTTTTAAGCAACAGGTTCATGAACAGGGTGGGGGCAACTATCAAACATTAATTAATGAGGCTTTGCTCCATCACATTGCTCGGCAAAAAGGTGAAGTGTTAGAGGATACGCTTCGTCGTGTGATTCGTGAGGAGTTAAAGATTGTTAGTGAACGTGGAGAGGATTACGGGAAAAGCACATGACATTTTAGATTTTCTGTTTTGAGTACCTTCTGTGCCGTTTTGTATGATAATGGATGCCGGATCGGAGTCCGGCATGACCAGGGGAGAAATCAATTTAAATGATGGTTTCGCTTTGCGGAACCATCCTACATCACAGCAACCAATATTAATACTGACTATAGTGATTATTGATCAAACACGATTCTTTTCTTTTTGGATAGCCCTACTGGTATTGGGATGCGTACCTTTGCATGCAATGGCATCAATACCTGAACCGGCAAATGTCATTTATGGCGATGTGACCATCGGGCAGGTGCAGGTGACCGCTGGGGATACCCAGGTGATTGTGTCGCTGAAGGTCAATGATGCCATTCTCGCTTCTTATCGCATGGGGGATAGAGCGGGTATGGGGGACCAGTATGTATTGACCGTTCCGATGGACAGGGATGGCGTACAGGAACCGAATACGGCTCGCACGGGAGATATTGTTACACTCTATGTTTCCGGTATAGAAGCTCATAGTTTTGCTATCAGAGAAAAGGGGCAACTGACCCGATTAGACCTTGCCATTGCTTCCGATGATTTTGATGGTGACGGGCTGCCCGATGCATATGAATCGCTGCACGGTTTTAATCCGATCAATACAGACAGCTCCGGAGATGATCCTGATGGAGATGGTTTGACCAACCTGGAGGAATACATCGCCGGTACCGATCCCAATGATGCGGATACGGATAACGATGGTATGAGCGATGGTTACGAGGTTACCCATGGATTTGATCCATTGAACAGTTCCGATGCAAACCAGGATTCCGATGGGGATGGTTATACCAATCTTGAGGAAGCAAACAACAACACAGATCCAAATAGCGCTACCACTACCCAGTCTTTTCGTGTTCGGATTTCAGCTGCCATAACAGGGCATAACGGCAACGTCTCTGCCCTGGCAGTTCAGGACGATAAACTTCTCTCCGCCAGTCAGCATGAAAGCATGATCAAAACCTGGGATCTCGGCAATGGACAGTTATTAAGCGAGTTGGACAGCGGTAGTCAGAATGGCATTAATGCCCTGGCTATTAATCAGAACAGTTTTTTTGCAGGCACCGGTGGCGCAGTTGTGAAGCAATTTGATCTGGCTACCGGCGATCCTATCCAAAACCTGACCCATGTCCAGGGAAGTATTCTTGCCCTTTCGGTGTATGATGACCAGCTGATCGGGGGGGCGGCTGATGGTTCGGTGAATATCTGGGCGATCAGCACAGGTGCCTTAACAAAAACCTGGCAAGCTCATGATGGCAGTTT
>JAKSAU010000042.1 GCA_022361535.1 Desulfobacterales bacterium | reverse complement strand
TGAACATAATAATATATTTAATATTGGTCCTAATCCTGCTTATAATAGTGTGTCAATTACTTCCAATTTGAATGCAGAAGAACAACTGAAAGTTAATATATACAATGAAATGGGAGTATGTGTTTTTGAAAATACGATAAATAGTATTTCTACGATTGATTTATCCGATATTGAAAGTGGGATGTATTTTATACATATACAGTCGAATACAAAAAAACACACATATAAGTTGCTGATAGCTAAATAGATGTATTGTATGGTTGTTGAGGTGTTTTTAATACAAACAATTTAACCAACTATCAACCCGATTATGCAAGGTATAAGCGAAAGCTTACCATTTATCAATACACTGTTTTGATTATGATAAAGGTATTTTAATATTGCTAACGTTTAAGCGGCAGTCGAAAAACAAAAACCAATGGACTGGTAATAATGAAAACCTAGAGTAGAAAAAATAAAACTAAAAAATATGAAACTTTTTAATACATCTCTTATATTTCTTATGTTGTTAGCATTAACAAGTGTTAATGCTCAGTTTCAAAATGTTGGAACCCATATTCTTCATACTACAAAAAGTGTAGGAATTGGAACAGGAACCACTAGCCCTGATTACCAACTGGATGTAAACGGGGATATACGATTTACAGGAAACCTCTACAAAGGTGAGGGTGAAATTGATTTCGATAACCTGAACATCTGGAGTAAAACAGCAACCTTTGCTCGAACTCCCAAAGTATTAGTGAGTAATAAATATACGATACCTCACAGTTTTTTCTACAACTACGACTTGATCATCAATGATCCTCATTCAGCAAATGCGTCAAAAATGATGCTAACGGCAAGTGCCTACCAAAGTAACCAGGCTAGCATCGATTTCTTTGATGATGAAGAGTCCACCGTAGATCATTCCATCGTATTTGATCCGGGAAGTTCTTTATTTGGGTTGGAATCATATAATAGTTATATGGGGTTCAGCGGTAATGATATTGCCATACGAAACCAATCGAATAATGGTAAAATAACACTTAAGTCATCGGATATTACCTTAGAAGGAGATGCACATTTTGCAAATAAAATATCTATTGGTTCAGGTTCACACTATGCACCATTAAGTTTTGGACAAAGTTTGGGAGATAAAATAGCTTTTTGGGATGGAGCAACCAGCAGTTATGGAATAGGTATACAAAACGAGGTATTACAAATTTTTGCCAATAATAGCGGAAGAATAGCACTTGGAGAAAAATCGAACGGAACTTTTTCTGAATACTTAACAATCAAGGATGGAAGAATTGGCGTTGGAACAGATAAACCTGATTACAGGCTCGATGTAAAGGGTGGTGATTTTAACTTGGATAAGACTTTGAGAATTAGAACTAAACGAGCAATGGATGTGCTTGGATGGGATCCTGAAGGACTTGTTTTAAATCCTCACAACGAATTTACATCAGGAGTAGCCGTTGGTGGAAAGGGATTATATGTATTTGGACATTTAGATGTTGGAATTTGGAGTGACAATCCTACTTCGCAAACGAATACCTATGGCAAACGTTTGGCTTTTTTAGGAGCTCATCATAACGGTGATGGTTTATGGATGGCAAGATATAACAAGGCTGCCTGGGAATCAGAGCTAAGAATGAATATAGGTGGAGATCCAAATAGTTCAGTAGATAAATTTTCAATAGGAGTAACAAAAGATGATATATGGTATCCTCGATTTGAGGTGTCTAGTAACGGGGATGTAAAATGTGAGGACTTTAGTGTAGAATTATTAAGCTGTACAAATATAAAAACATTAAATATCAATGTGGCACTCGATAATGCAGCCGACTATGTATTTGAACCTGATTATAATCTACGTTCGTTATCAGAGGTGGAAGAATTTATAAAAGAAAACAAGCATTTACCAGATGTGCCTTCTGCAGATGAATACAGGGCTAATGGTGCAAATCTTAGTGAAATGAATAATCTTTTGCTTCAAAAAATTGAAGAACTAACACTTTACATGATAGCCATTAAAAAGGAGAACGAAGAACTAAGAGAATTAATTAATAAGTAAGTCTGGTTAATACTTAAAAATATGAAAAAGTATCTATATTCAATGCTATGTTTATTAGGGCTTATTTTGTCAGATAATTATGCCCAGTTTTATACCGGGCTTGAAGTTCCTGATAATCCAAATGCCGGATTGACTGCTTATATGGTTGTTAAATCTACAGATGTTGTACCTTCTTATTGGAATTGGCTTGAACGAGGGAAAATGACCAGTGTCAAAAATCAGGGCAGCTGTGGTTCCTGTTGGGCATTTGCAACACTGGGCGCTTATGAAGGTATGATCAAAGTGCAACTAAATGATTACACCTATGTTAATACTCATGCCGATTTATCAGAGCAATGGTTGGTAGATTG
>JAKSAU010001111.1 GCA_022361535.1 Desulfobacterales bacterium | reverse complement strand
GGCGCAGGTTTCTTATTTATAGCAGCTCTCAAATTAAATTTCCGATTGGCCTTGTGAACAAGGAGATCCAATATACAATTACCGGCCCGTTTATTCTAAGAAGCGGCTGCCGAATTTTTTTATAAAAATCCGCCTGATGCCGTCTTCTTAGAACAAACGAGCCTAAGTACTCAAACGGCAATACCTTCATTTGAGATTACTACCGATAATTAATCTACCCGCATTATAAAAGAAACATGTTTTTGAGAACCGCTATATACTAATTTTAGCACATAGGCTTGTTTATCCTGTTAAACGGCATCAGGCGCATTTTTGGAAAAAATTCGTCAGCCGTTTAACAGGATAAACAAGCCGCTGTCTGAATATGCAGTTGCCTTAACCAGGTATCCCTCTAAATCATTGGATCAACCTCAAAAATAGCCGTGGCAGTCAACCCCTTTTGTTTTTTACGCAACGCCCCGTCCCTTGCCAATCCGTCCAAATAGTCGTGAACAATCGGCCGGATCTCATCTTCAGCCCGGCCAGAGACCTTAGTGAAAAATGCCACCTGGTTATCTTCTTCTTTTTCAACCCGAATCGTCTGATCCCACTCCACCACATCAAAACAGATATCCGGAAATAAGCCCATGGAAAACAGCAGGTTGATCTTGTAAAGAATACTCTGGGGTTTGTCATCCAAAGGCCGCTTCATTATTGTCTGCCATAAATCCATGAGAATGGGATGCTGGCGCCGTGCGGCCCATCCCCGGATAGCGCAGCCTTTGGTGGCGCATTGGATCATCTTGTTGAAAGCTTCTGGGGTAGCCACACCAGGGGACATGAATGCCACAACCAGGTCAAAAGCTTTTTCCCACCCCCGCTTTTGAATATCAACCTTATGCCAGTCTTCTTCAATGAGCGTAATGCGGCCTGCCACATCCGGCGTGATATCTGCGCGAAACCTGTCCAGCATACCGGCTGAAAAATCCATGGCCGTTACCAAGGCGCCTTGTTGGGCCAATGCCAATGCCATCATGCCGGTTCCGCAGCCAATGTCCAACACGCGCATGCCCTCAAACAGCAGGCCTTTGTCTTCCAGCCCCTTTAGTACTTTTTCCAGCCGCCGGTCCCTGACCTCTTTTTTGCTGGTATTATAGGTTGCAGAGGCTTTGTCCCAATACTCCGGAGTTGAAAACCCTTTGTGAACAGCATAAGTGTCACCTTCAGTGTCTCCGGTCCAGGCCTTAATCCAGAATTGTTCGGTAAATATTTTTTCCATCACTCTTATTTTAATCAGGCCGCCGGGTGTCTATCCGGGTGCGGCGCTCAAATTTATCAACTGTTTCCATTTCTGGTGCGGGAGTAAAAAATCCGGTCACATCTTTTATCACGACATAAAGCGCCGGCACAAAAACCAATGTTAAAAAGGTGGCGGCGGCCAGGCCGAAACTGATGCTTGCAGCCATGGGAATAAGAAACTTTGCCTGAAAACTTGTCTCCGTCAATAGCGGGGCAAGTCCTGCTATGGTTGTCACAGAGGTAAGCAGTACAGGACGGAACCTGTTTTTACCCGCTTCAATCACTGCGTCAAATACCGGCACCCCCGTTTCCACCATCCCATTAACAAAATCAATCAAAATCAACGAGTCATTTACCACAATGCCGGACAGGGCCACAATACCGAAAATGGAAATCATGGTAATATCCAAACCCATAATGTAATGTCCCACAATTGCCCCGATCAAGCCGAATGGAATGGCAGTCATGATTATCACCGGTTGAATATAGGATCGAAACTGGCTGGCCAAAAGTAAAAAGATAATCATGGCAGCTATAGCAAACCCCTTCATAAGGCTGTCCATGGATTCTTTGCTCCGTTTTGCCTGGCCTTCCAAATCATAGGATACGCCCGGAAACCTGTTCACCAAACCAGGTAAAAAATTTTCTTTGAGGTCCCCTACAATTTTCTGGGCATTGGCAACATCCTCATCCAAATCAGAAATGACCGTAATGACACGATGCCGGTCCACCCGCTTGATGGCAGAATACCCCCGCCCTGTTTCAATGCGGGCCACCTGGTTCAATGGAATTTCCCTGTTATCCGGGGTTCGGATACGAAGGGTATCAATACTTGCTTCTGATTCCCGTTCCCTGCTGGAATACCGGACCATCACCTTGATGTCGTTTTTTCCGCGTTGGACTTTGAGGACCTCGTCGCCATAGTATGCCTGGCGGATTTGCCTTGCAATATCAGCCATGGTAACGCCCAAAGGCTCTGCTCCAGGTTTAATATATACCTGTTTTTCCATCTTACCCGGTCTGAAATCATCGGTAATGTCAAAGGTACCCGGATATGAAGCGATTTCATCTTTGAGCACCTGGGCTGCAGCTTCCATTTGCGACAGATCATTTCCCCTCAGTCGGATCTCAATGGGGTTGCCGCCTGGACCGCCGCCAATGATAGTGAAGGTCAGCTGCTCTACCCCGAGCACATCCCCGGTCAGTTCCCGCCACTTGGCTGTCACTTCCGGGGCGGAAATATTCGGACGTTTTGATGCCGGCTGGATCTCGATCCATGCTTCGCCGCAATGCCCACCGTAAACCCCGGGTTTCCAGTCCCTTCGCGGAATCACCCCGACCAGGGAAAAATTATTTACAATCAGATCATGCCCGCCTTCAACCCTGTCCCTAAAATATTCATTGAGTTCAAATGCTCCTTCTTCAATCTGTTTTATGGTCTTTTCAGTGGTTTCAAAAGGCGTTCCCAACGGATATATAACTTCTGAAATCAACCAGTTGGAGTCGTTTTTCGGGAAAAAAGTGTATGGTACATGCCCACCGACAATCAATCCAATGCTGACGATGAGGCAGCCCACCCCAAAAGCAAGGGTGAAATATTTATTTTTCACACAATATTTGAGTACCGGAAGGTAAAAGCCATGTATGGCCAGATTCAATGCTTTTTCCACACGGGCTCTCACCCGGGTATGGATATAGACGATATCCTTTTTTAACCAATCCAGCCAGAATAAAAAGATCTTAGAGGCTTTTGACTTGTTCGGGTTCGATGGGGTCAAGGTTCCCTCCAGATGGGCCGGAAGGATTAAGAATGCCTCTACCAGAGATATGGCCAAAATACAAATCACGGCCTGGGGCATAATTGAGATAAATTTTCCCATGATCCCTGCAATGTGCATAAGCGGTGTAAAAGCGATGATGGTTGTGGATACCGCCATGAACACAGGACCTCCCACCTGTTGCATGGCAGCGATTACAGCTTCCTTGGGCGTCTTGCCATGGGAGTAATGGGTATAGACGTTTTCTCCGACAATAATGGCATCATCCACCAGGATACCCAGTGTCATGATAAACCCGAACATTGAAAGCATATTGATGGAAGCGCCAAGGTAATCAAGGATTAAAAATGCTCCCATAAATGTAATAGGAATACCCGAAGCCACCCAAAAGGCCAGTCCTAAATCCAAAAAAAGTGCAAGCACGACAAAAACAAGAATAATACCTTGAATTCCGTTTTTAAGGAGAAGATCAATACGCTCCTGCACAAGATCGGCCATGTTATACCAATGACCTAAGGTCACCCCTTTGGGAAGATCGCCTTTTATCTTATCCATGTAGGCCAGAACTTTGTTGGAAATGGCAATGGTATCCTGGGAATCGGTCCTATTGACAACAACAAGGGCTGCAGGCTGCCCATTGAACCTTGGTTTCACATCTGTATCTTCGAACCCGTCAATAACCTGAGCCACATCCCCTAAACGCACCACAGTGCCGTCCTCTTTTGTCACCAAAGGAATTTGGGCGTATTCCTCCCCTGTGTACCTTTTGCCTTTAGCCCGGACCAGGAACTCGCCCCCGGGAGTCTTGATCCGACCACCCGGCAACTCAAGGCTTCCGGTGCCAACAGCACGCGCCACATCATCAAAAGAAAGGTTATATGCACGAAGCTCTTCTTCGGAAATTTCCACTGAAATCTCAAAATCCCTTACCCCAACCAGGGACGCCAAAGAAATTTCGTCAAATTCCACCAAGTCATCCCGGATTCGTTCTGCCGTATCCCTGAGTAAACGTTCTTCAACGTCCCCATACACGGCCACGTAAATCGCTGGCTCGTTGTTTTTGATCTCTACGACAACCGGATCTTCCGCTTCTTGTGGAAAAGAATCGATCAGATCAATTTCTGTTCTGACCTCGTCCAGTTTTTCATTGATATTTGTACCCGCAGAAAGTTCCAGAGTGACTGAACCATGACCTTCTATTGCTGTGGAGTACATTGTTTTTATATCTTCAAGGCTTTTGAGCTGTTCCTCAATCTTGATGCAGATTCCCTCTTCCACCTCGTCCGGTGAAGCGCCTGGATATTCAACGGAAATGTCGATCATGTCCAGGGAAAACTGAGGAAACATTTCCCGCTTCATGTTAATGGCAGTAAACAGCCCTGCCACAATAAGGAAAACCATTATCAGATTTACGGAGACCCGGTGCTCAACCGACCATTTTCCAAGGGCTTTCATTTGTTTTCTCCGGAATCTTTAATAGTTACAGGCATGCCATTCAAAGCCCCGGGCAAAGGAGAAGAAATAACAAGGTCACCTTTTGAAAGCCCGTTGCTGATATAGACTGCGTCTTCAAAGCGGCGAAGAACATTGACCTGGCGGATTTCAAGCTGTCCTTCGGCAGCCAGGTAAAGGGTTTGGGGAGAACGCATTAAGTATCGTGGTAATTTGAATATGCCATCCCGAGTTTCCCCATCAATCCTGCATTTCACAAAGGTGCCGGGTTTAAGTTCCAATAGAGGATTGGCGTTATCAGTGCCGGAGCTGTTCTGGCCAGATTCCAGGGATTCGGGATCAAGCGCACCGATTTCGATTGTCATGGGCAGGGTCCGCGTCTTCTCGTCGATACGTGCTTTAATCCGAGCGACCCGAGCTTTCCACACCGGCTGAACCACCCCTTCCAAGTTAGCGATACTCACTCGCGCAAAAGGACTTGCTCCCCTGTCAAACTCGGACTTTAACCACCGAAGATCCTCAAATGGAACCCTGACATCCACATCCAGGGCGCCTTTTTCATAGATAACCCCTAAAATTTGTCCCGGATTCACATATTCGCCAAGTTCAACTTGTTTGGTCAAGACAAATCCGTCAAACCCGGCTCGGATTGCCGATTTTTCAAGCAGCAACAGGACCTGATCAAGGTTTGCTTTGGCCATGGCAAGGTCAGATTTCCTCTGGGCCATACGCGACGGAGTCAACGCAAGCCCATTGATCACAGACTGATGCTGAATCCTTGCAGCCAAAAACTGCTGCTCTGCCTTGTCCAGGCTTGTTTTAGACGCAAACTGGTTTTCACTTAAGGCCTTGACCCGGTTAAGTTCCTTACGGCTGAGCTCCATATTGGTTTTTGCCAATTGAGCATCGGCTTTCAGATTTTCAATTTCGCGTGTTAAATGACGGATATCGGCCTGTGCCTTTTCAACCCGGACCCGGGCTGTTTCTTTATCCAGGGTTAATGCCCGCTGATCCACCCGGATCAATAACGCGCCTTTTTTAACAACAGCGCCTTCATGGAACCCGGGATGAATGTAATCTATGCGGCCGGAGACTTCCATGGCCAAATTGACCCTGTTCCTTGGGGCTACTGTGCCAAAGGCCTCAACTGTCATGGTCTGGGCTTGAGGCATCGCCTCTATAACACGAACACCGGGTGGTGTGCGCACAACCTTTTTTTTCAAAGGTTTCTCCCGGCTTGCATAAAGCCAAAACGCTGCACCAAAAGCAATAATCAAAACAATAAGAACTCGTATCAATCTGAACAAAAAAGATGCCATGGCAATCTTCCCCTTACGAAGAAATGGTTTAGTCTCCAAGGCCAGCGCTTACGGATGCGCCACACATGTCCACTTCTTATATAACAGGATTTTTATTTTGAAAAGACGGTAGAATATAAAGAATTGTTAATAAAGGTAAAAGGATTGTCTACCTTCCTGAATAGTGTAACGAAGTACAATTTATTTTCACCCTTCAAACACTATTAGAATTTCATTAGATATCTTTCAACCTATTGAAACAAAAGAACAAATACTATAGAAATAAAAACTTTGAATATTATCATACGCGTTTTATAAACTATAATCCGGATATGTTGCCCTTCCGGATTTAACCGAGCATACACAAAATTAATACAGAGTTTAAAGATAACCACCAGATACTGCTGAAAAACGGCCTTATCCTTTTTGGTTTGGGAATTATTATACTGGCGTGGAGTCTTATACTGCACCAGTTAGGTACCAATAAAAAAGATCTTATAAACGGGCTAAAATGGGAACAGGCGAATCTTACCGGAGTATTGGCTGAGAACCTGGCTCAAATTCTTGAACAAAAACAAGCCGTTGAACTGTTCGCGGCAAAATGGTTTTCAAAAGGCGATGAAAAACCGCTTAATGATATTGCCGAATTTTTACAGGGCCAAAGAGCATTCACAAGAATAGTACTCTACGACAGCCTTGGAAAACCCTTTTATCAATCCTCACCCGGTATACAACCCCGAAAAAATAAAATCGATATTTTAGCCTTTCTTGACAGGTTCGAGAACGATGAAACAAATTTAATTATCTACCGTCCAAATGATACACAACAGGTTTCTTGGCAAATTCCACTTTTATTTCCTTTAAAAATCAGAGAAGAGCTTAAAGGTGCCATTTATCTTGAACTGGATATTGGTTACTTTCTCAATCTTTTTCACCATATTGACATGGGCAGAACAGGTAAGATCTGCATTATAGATGACAAGGGTGAAGAATTAGTCAGGTTTGAAAATGGTGGTTTGGCCCTGAGCAACTCATTTTCGATACCAGCCTTAAAAGAGCCTTTGGCAGAAAACTCAGGAATTAAAATTTTTCCATATCCGGGTTTAGGCAGTTATCACCAGACTTATCAAAGGGTCCGCAATTACCCCGTTTTCATTACCATAGGACAGGCATTCAAAGACTTTTTATCAAGCTATGAAATTCAAAGAAACAGACTTTTGGTAATGCTTACATTTTTAACTGCGGTCTGTCTATCCGGACTATGGTTTCTGATAAGGCTAATTGATAGAAAACATGTATATCTCGGTGTTCTTGCCGATTTAAATAAAAAAAACAAACAACTGATACAAAAACTGGAAACGGAATACCAAGCGTCTACCCATGCCGCCTCTTTTGACGCTTTAACAGATCTTTACAACCGTCGTCTTTTTATATCATTAGCCCGGAAAAACCTGCTTCTGGCAAAACGAAATTCACTTAATTATGCCGTATTGTTTATTGATCTTGACCGGTTTAAACAAATCAATGACACCCTGGGCCATCATGTGGGAGACTTGCTCCTTAAAGCTGTTGCAGACCGCCTAAAGGCCTGTACCCGTGAATCGGATATCATCGGCAGGTTCGGCGGGGACGAATTTGTAATAATGCTCTCTGAGATGTCAACTATTAAGCGTATTTCTCAAATCGCTGAAAAGATAATAGCTTCAATATCCAACCCTTTCGAGGATTTGGATGGCCACCGGGTTATCACAAGCCCAAGCATCGGTATCGCTGTTTATCCGGGTGACGGTGAAAATATCGACACCTTGCTTCTTAATGCAGATGCTGCCATGTATAAATCCAAAAACCTGGGGCGATCACGGTACTCATTCTTTGACGACAGTATGAATACACCCTCTGTTAATTCTTTAGATCTTGAACAGAGGATGTCTTCGGCAATTACCAGGGGTGAATTCGAGCTGCATTTTCAACCGAAAATCAGGATCAGGGATTACCGTGTTATTGGATTGGAGGCTCTTGTGCGTTGGAACCATCCGGATCATCAGTTAATCTTTCCATCTGATTTCATTAAAATTGCTGAAAAAAAAGGACTCATAAATGATCTTGGTTTCTGGATATTAGACAGAGTCTGTACTCAAATGGGTCTCTGGAAATCCCAAGGGCTGGACCCTATGCCCGTTTCAGTAAATGTTTCCCCGTTTGAATTAAATGGTACCGGATATGCTCACAGTTTTTTATCGACTCTAAACCGGTATGGTCTCTGCCCGGAACTACTTGAAGTAGAAGTAACGCAAAACGCATTTCTAAAAGACAGGGCCATAGCATATGACAATCTAAACCTGCTTGCGTCAAACGGAGTAAAGATAAGTCTGGATGATTTTGGAAAAAGAAACTGTGCATTACAGCATATCGAGTCTGTTCCCATCACCACCGTCAAAATAGACAGTAGTTTTGTCCAGGGCATTCGAAACAGCCACCAAGACAATTCCTTTGTGGCATCAACAATTATTCTGGCCAGAAAGTATGGAATGAATGTTCTGGCCAAAGGGGTTGAAACTCACGACCAATTGGTCAGTCTTAAAGTAGCTGAATGTGACTTGGTTCAAGGCTATTATTTCAGCCGCCCCGTAACTGAAAAAAAAATAAAAGAGTTCATCATTCAACCTTTAAGGAGAGTTCAATCATGAAGCGACACATTTTAGTTTTAGCCACGGTGCTCCTTTTTCTATTATTTGGATTAGTCGTTCACACAAATGCAGGCAGCCACCAGAAAAGTGATTCAAAAAAACCACTTTATTTCAGTCTCATTCCCAAGAAAAATGTGGACCAGCAACTAAATGAACTTGCACCGCTGCTCGAACTGCTTGAAGACAAACTCAACAGGCCTGTAAAAATAATCCGTCCACAATCTTATACAGCTGTTATTGAAGGGGTACTATCTGAAACCATTGATTTGGCTATCCTTGGCCCTGCCTCTTATGCAAAAGCCAGAGCCAGGGATTTACGTGTTCAAGCGTTTGCCTCGTTTGCCAGAAAAAAGGGATTCAGCACACCACAGGGCAGCTTTTACCACTCCATACTCTTTACTTTAGAAAAAACAGGGATTCGTGAAATAGAAGGATTGAAAAAAAGAAAAATCGCTTTGACAGACCCTGCAAGCACTTCAGGAGCAGTGATCCCTAACCTTGCTTTTTCCGAAACACTGGGCGCATCCTTAAAAGAGTACTTTGGTACCCTTATATACACCGGCTCCCATGACCGTTCCATAAGATCGGTTGTCCGAGGCCATGTGGATGGGGCGTTTGTATCGTCTGCCCGCCTTGACGAGGCGGTACAAAACAAAGTTATTTTGCCTGATCAGGTCGTTATATTGTGGCGATCCAAACCGATTCATTACGACCCTTTTGTATTCAGCGGTGCCGTAGAACCGTCGTTAAGGGCCCAAATTAAACAAATCTTTTTTTCATCATCACCAAGGTTGGATACAATGCTGGAAAATATGAAAATGACAGGATTAGTCAAAGTCTGTGACGAAGACTACAACTCCATTCACAAAATTGTGGGCATGGGATCCCAAGGAGCTCTTTAAAAACTACTTAGCAATGGTTGTACCTATTCTGCTATTTTTTACCAGATGCCGCTTTAGACCGAGCCCGGGTTTTGGCAGGCGCTTTTACTGCAGGTTTAGCAGGCGTTTTGGCAGCGGGTTTAACCGCTTTTTTACCAGCGGGCTTGGCCGGTGATTTTGCAGCAGTGCTTTTTGCAGAAGCCGTTTTTGCAGTCGCTGCTTTCTTTTTTGGGGCAATACCTCTTAAGATGGGCATCACCTCATCTCGTTTCTCAGCCATGAGAAGTGAAATTTCCTCTTGCTGGGTTTCGTCGAGTTCAATACCGGATTGGTCCAGGAAGTTAAACAGTTTGTCGGCAATATCAAGCATTTTATCATAAGCGTCTGCTTCTTTTTTTGTCGCAAATGTCATCTTTTCCTCTCCATTCCTGACAACAATATATTGAACGATTACAGCCATATTTTCTCCTTAAACATCTGATTTTCAACTGGTACCCGGCCGGACCAATTGTCGCCTCTATGAATAACTCTTAATCAATTCATTAGTCATAATAAAAAATGAGGGCCTGGTAAAGGATTTTCCTTTCAGGAATAAACAGGCCGGTTTTTGTATATTCCAATTGTTCTAATTTTCCTTTGCCAGACCATGGACTAACAATGAATAACATCTAAATCATAAGCAAGGGAAGCTCATTGATTGTCATATATTTGGAATACTCTTTTTATTCGGGCGCATTGAGATCCTTGACGACCATTTTATTGCGCCCTTCATTTTTAGCCTGATAAAGTAATTGGTCTGCTGCTTCAACCAACTCCAAACAAGATGCATCTCGTTCTTCAGGACGGATCGTGGCCACCCCAAGACTTATAGTAACCTGGTTTGATACACCTGATTTCTCATGGGGAATACCCAACGCCTCTACAGCCTGTTTCATACATTCCCCTATTAAAGAAGCACCGCTCGAATCGACATCAGGCAGAATGACCACAAATTCTTCTCCACCATACCTGGCAATAAAATCATAAGCGCGCTTAAGGCATGTTTTCATTTCCTTGGCAACATCCTGGAGACATGTATCACCTGCTGCATGACCGTACTGGTCATTAAATTGTTTGAATCGATCCACATCAATCATAATAACAGATAGGGGAAACGTATACCGTAGCGCTCTTTTCCACTCATTTTCAATTACTTCATCAAACTTTCTACGGTTGGGTATATTGGTCAAGCCGTCAAGGGAAGCCAATTGCTCCAGCATGTCGGTTTTAACCTTAAGGTTAATATGTGCCTGTACCCTGGCCTTTACAATGGGGGGATGAAAGGGTTTGGTTATATAATCAACAGCTCCAAGCTTAAACCCTTTGGTTTCATCCATGATCTCCGAGATAGCAGTAACAAATATCACGGGGATATGCCTTGTAAGATCATTTTCTTTCAATTGCTTGCACACGTCATATCCATCAATACCGGGCATGAGTATATCCAAAAGAATCAAATCCGGGAGTGCTTTACCTGAAAAAAGCATCTCAAGGGCGCTCTCTCCAGATGTGGCAGCCAAAAGTTTATACTCATCTTTAAGGGTATCCATAAGAATACGGATGTTATCATGGGTATCATCCACAATAAGTACGGTATACATGTGATCTCGAGTCGTCATGCGTCATGGTCCTTTTTTTGTTTAACGGCATTTACTATTTTGGAAAGGGTGATGCCGGCACTTTGCATATCAAAAGACTCTATTTGATTTTTCATAACAATAAATTCTTCACTCATTTCAGAGGCAGCCAAATGCGGTTCAAGTTCTTTGAGTCTATCAGCAGCTGCAATATAATCTGATTCCAGTGTTTGGGCAAGAGACTCAAGCATCAGCAGCAATTGATCAGGGTCTACATCACTAACTGCCTGTATATCCCCTTTTTTTTCAGGGTCCAGCTCAACAAGGCCCTTGGCGACAATATCTACAGTCTCGTTAAAAATACGGAGCAATGGGGCAAGGTCCTCATGCCGCCCTTTTAGAATCCCAGACTCAAGATCCAAGGCTGCCTGGTACAACTGCATCGCTCCTAAATTCCCTGATAATCCTTTTATTGTATGCGCAAGTCTGCCTGCAGTTTCATACTCCCTTTTACCCAATTCCCGGGATAGCTGTTTACCGGTTTCAGAATAATTCTCCCTAAAACTGATAAGCAGCTCTTTATATAATTTTTTATTTTGTCCCACTCGCATCAACCCAACTTCCATATCAATACCAGGTAAAGATTCAGGAAGGCACACCTCATCTTCACACTCCAGTGCATCGATTTCAGGAGGCTCAGCAGCAGGCGCATTACTTTGTCCTTTGGATATCCATTTGATCAATTTTGAATATAAATCAGCAGGGTCAATGGGCTTGGGGATATAGTCATCCATACCAGCTTGGAGGCACTTTTCCCTTTCTCCTACCATGGCATGTGCGGTCATGGCAATAATGGGTATGGCCACGTTCTTGCTCCGGAGCCTGTTCGTTGCTTCATATCCATCCATACCGGGCATTTGAATGTCCATAAAAACCAGATCAAATACGTCTTTTTCAATTTGTTTCAAACATTGAATGCCGTTGTTTGCTATACTCACTGTTACCCGTGCCTGCTTTAATAATTCTGCAGCCACTTTCTGATTTATTTCATTATCTTCGACCAAGAGAACTTTAGCTCCGGCCACACAAGCCAATGCATCAGTGTCGGCAGCATTTTTTTGTGTCAGTCTTTCGCTTTTAGCGGTATGGCCCCCAAATACATCCATGATCACATCAAACAGCATAGAAGCATTGACAGGTTTTATTAAAAAACCGTCAGCACCGACATTCTTTGCCTTTTCCATGATTTCCTGGCGTCCGTATGCCGTAACAAGGACTACGGATGGTTTCTTCTTTGCAATCACCGGATCGCGATCGATTTGCCGGATCGCTTCAATACCGTCCATGCCCGGCATCTTCCAATCCATGAGCACAAGGTCGTAGGCATCATCGGCCTCAATTCCTGCACGCAGCTCGGAAATTGCCTCGCCGCCTGAAGCAGCCTGAGAGACTCGGGTATAGGTTGCCAGCATATCCTCAAAAATAGCTCTGGATGTCGGATTGTCATCAACAATCAAAATCCTAAGTCGTGTCAGATCCTCAGGAAGGGACCGGCGACTTTCCTTGACATCGCTTTGCACCCCGACCTTAACCGTAAATGTAAAGGTGCTGCCTGTTCCTTTTTCACTTGCCACAGAAATGTCACCACCCATTAGCTCTACTAAACGTTTGCAGATCGTCAACCCGAGACCTGTCCCCCCATACTTTCTCGTGGTTGATGTATCAGCCTGTGTAAAGCGCTGGAACAATTTTGACTGTTCCTCCTGGCTCAATCCTATACCGGTATCTTGGACAGAAAACTCAAGTGTGATCTGGCTTGTGTGCCCAGCCTGACTGTCACCAACAACCTGTATACCAACAACGATTTCCCCGATATCTGTAAACTTTACGGCATTGGTGCACAAATTGGTCAGCACCTGGCCTAAACGAAGTGGATCTCCGACCAGGAAGTTGGGGACGGCTTTGTCCCTGGAAATTAGAAACTCTACTTCTTTTTCATTGGCGCTCAAGCTGACTGAGCTTGACAGGTTATTGAGCACCTCATCAAGAGAAAATGGGGTAAATTCCATTTTCAGTTTACCTGCCTCAATCTTTGAAAAATCCAGGATATCGTTAATTATCCTGAGCAAAGACTGGGATGCGTTTTCGATATTCTTTAAAAACTCGTATTGTTTAGATGTAAGCTTTGTATTTAATACAAGATAAGTCAGGCCGATAATGGCGTTCATAGGGGTCCTGATTTCATGACTCATATTTGCCAAAAAATCACTTTTGGTCTGGGAAGCGGCTACTGCAGCCTCTTTTTCAATCCTGAGCAGTTCGGCACGTTTTCTTTCTGAAATATCCTCTACAATACCTTCAAAATACTGTATATCGCCTTGGTCATCTTTAACCAGGTGAGCATTGATAGAAACATCTATTGGGTTGCCTTTGGCTTTAAAAAACTTGGTTTCAAACCCTTTTACAAAACCTGTTTCCAGCATGCGCGTTTTAAACTCCTGTCTGTCATCGGACTTATAATAGACATCTTTTTCAAGCGTCTGAATGCTCGACAGCAGGTCTTTTACAGAATCAAATCCAAGCATCCTTGCAAAAGCGATATTTACTGTCAGAACTTTTCCTTGAGGTGTGGTCTGAAAAATTCCACCAGGCGCATTCTCAAAAATACCGCGGTATTTTTTTTCAGCCACCTGGATTTCCTCTATTTTTTCCCTGACGGCATCGCGCATGTGTGCAAAGCTTTCAGCCAGGCTTCCCAGCTCATCTTTTCTGGAGATTTGTATATCCTGATTCAGGTTACCTTTGGCAATATTAGAAGCAGCACTGGTAAGTTCAAGAATGGGCCTGCTGAATCTTGTCACAGTAAACCAGCTGACAAAGGCCATACCCAAAACAATGGAAAGAGAAATCATGGCAAGCAATGTCACTGTTTCCTGAATCTTACTGTATGTGGCGGATTTTGGGATATTAACAGACACATAGCCAACTCTATGATCCTTATACACCAATGGAACAAGCAATGAATCATAAGTGTGTCCCTGATTGTCTGACAGTTCCAGGATCATATCATCACTAAATTTGGCAGCGTCGACATCCAAATCCGGCATGGCAACAGTTCCGGCACCAAATTGACCATTTACATCGTAGAGGGCATAGGTCACACCCATCTCTTCATTCATGGCCGAAAGGTCTACACCCATCCGTTTCTCAAACACAAAAGCACCGATGCGGCGAGAAGTCCCTATTCCTAAAGGGTCCACGGTGTAATCAGACTCAACAATAAGGAAAAGCTCCTCGTTTTTCAGGGTCAAAGAATAATCTTTTGACGGTGAAAAAACATTTGGAAAATGGCTTGGATCTTCAATTTGCTCCCTGCCAAAGGATAACCGCTTGAAATGACCTTTTGACTCAACTTGAACCAGGTTTCCCAAATCTTTTGTATAATATAAAGCAAGGGTCTCATCGCCTTTGAATTTGGGGGCGAAATAAAAGGCAAACCCGTCTAAAATACCACTTTTAATCAGTAATTCCTCGTAGGCTCCAAAGGTTCCGGCAAATGACAGGCCAATTTCCAAATCCCATCCCATTTGAACGGTTTGCAAGGTCTGAATCGCAAGATCTTTTTCTTTTGCAAAGGTGTTGAACTGTGTATCCACCGTAGCTGGTATATCCAAAAAATTGCGCTGAAAACTGACTAAGCCGGTATGAAGTACCCGCTGATTATCTCTGCGTGCTTGATTAATGGTCAACAAAGAAAAACCAAGCGTTGAAATTACTGAAGTCAGGACAACGATTATTATGGTATAAATAACCGCTTTGGTACGAATGGAATGTGTCATCATAATTTACTTTCCGGTATAGAATCGCCTCGAATCACAGTTTTTTATTTTAGAAACGAAGCACTTAGACTGATACAAATTGAATTTTGACTTTACCTTGGATAAGCATTGGGAAGGTTAGCCCATTCCCTGTAGGCTTTTCTTTGCTCATCCACCCCAATGGCTTGCGTTAGCTTGTCCCAAGAGGCCGCCACTGTATCCAAAGCAGTTTTTGGGTCTGCTTTTCCGGTAAATGCTGCCAGCAATCCTTCGGTCAGGGTTAATTCATACCGGTTGATCTGGTACAAGGAGAGGTCCAGCAACCCTTTATTACCACTGCTTGCGTCCTTTAAAAGATCCAGATATTCGTGAGCGTTCGGCCAGCGGCTTCGATAGGCATCACTGTCAAAATGGCTAATCCGGTAAGGATCACGCAGACTGTATGGAATCTGAACCCGTTCAAGGCTCACCTTGCGGCTGGTCAGCCACTGGATGAAAAGATAAGCTGCCTCCTTATGCTTGCTGTGGGATGAAATACTCAGGCCAAACCCTGCAGATAGTCCGGAATAGCCTCCGGGTGTGATGGCATAGCCTACCTTTCCTGCAATCTTGCTTTTGGGTACCCAGGACAACTGCTCGGTATCTGTTCCATATCCTTCGGACCAGCGCCCCAGCGGAGGCCAAAACTCAGTCATGGCAATTTTTCCACCAATAAATGCACCTAAAACATCCATGAATCCCCACTTGGCAGCACCAGGCGGCATATACTGCTGGCGATCTATCATTTCTTTAAGTGTTGCCACGCCAATATCGCTATTTATGGTGGTTTTCATGGTTTTGGGATCAAAGAAACGGCCACCATTAATACGGAATAGTTCTTCGAAAAAATAGAAGGACAGACTGTCGTGCATCATGGCGCACCCATAAAGATCAGGAGCATAGGTATCAGTAAAAAACTTTGCAATTTCGTCAAATTGCTTCCAGGTTTTGGGAGGAGCAAGTTCATAGCCGAACTTTGACTTGAAGGCAGCCTGATTGCCTTCATCCTCAAACAAATCTTTTCGATAGTAAAGGAAGATGATATCTCCGTCATCAGGTATGGAATAGATCTTGTTATTCCATGACATCCAGTTATCCCTGAAAGAAGGGGCAATGTCGTTTAGGTCTTCCCGATATCCGTATTGATCAAGGTATGAATCCAGGGGTTCAAGGGCATCCAGTCTAACACAGTCGGCAAGCCGGTTGGGAACAATATTATAGATGTCATATTTACCGGACTTTTCAAGAGACTCTGTTTGAATGGCCGGGTATATCTCACTGATCATCTGCTGAACAACATTAATTTTAATACCGGTCAACTCTTCCCATAAAGGCCCGGAATATAAAAGCACCTCCTGCGCCATCAATCCTTTGTTCCAGGTAACATTTAAGGTTGTGCCTTTATATTTTTGCGCAGCCTTTACAGCCTGTGCACCGTAATCCTCACTTGCAAAAGAAGATTGGAGACAAACAACAAGCCATAGAACACATACCCTTACACCGATTTTTTTATAAAACCCCATACTCATCCTTTTTAAGTAACCCTACTGGTGAAAAGACCTTTCTTGGACAATACTGTATAATATAAACGCCATAGATGTAAAAAACAAGATCTGTATAGATAACAGATTCTTTGCCAAGAACACCATTTCGTTAAACGGTACATAGCAAGCAAAAAAAAGCCCCGGAAAATTATAACTCTCCGGGGCTCAGGTATTAAACTATCTATTTGATTCTTACTACTTTATACCTCCGGGCGGGGGTACAGTCCTGATCGTTCAACGATCTCAGGCACTTTTTCTTCCCATTCAATGGCCATGATATGGAACCCGGCAACACCTTCTACTTCTTTGAGTTCCTGGATATGCTCAACACAGATGTCGATACCTTCCTGGGCCTGTTTTCCCTTTTCAACGCCAGCCAGACGCTTGATTATTTCATCAGGCACATCCATTCCAGGGACTTTGTTTTTCATGTACT